>JBDTXQ010000006.1:0-19742 GCA_040006115.1 Usitatibacter sp. | reverse complement strand
GTGCATCCGCGGGGACTTGAGGGCTGGACATCGCGAGGATAACCCACCCCGAAGCGCCGCCCGGGTGACGCTTTGTTACGACTGCTAGGCGCGCTTCACCACGAGGAAGTTGCGGACTTCCCTGACGCCCTTGACCGCGCTCGCCATCTTCTCGGCGCGCGTGCGCGCGGCCTCATCGCGGGCAAGGCCGTTGAGGGTCACCACGCCGCCCTTGGTGTCGACGTCGATCTTGAGCACGCTCAGGTCCGGGTCCTTGAGCAAATCGGTCTTTACCGACGCGGTGATGGCGGCGTCGTTGACGTTGGCCGAGGTTGCGACTTCCTGCACGGCGGTCACCGCCTCGCCGGTCTTCTCGGCAACCTTGTCCGCAGCGTTCGCCATCGCGACCTGGGTCTTTTCGCCGACTTCGGAGAGCTTCTGCGAAGTCTTCTCCCCCGCCTCGTTGACGGCCTGGGAAGTCGCCTGGCCGGCGACCGCGAGCTTTTCCTGGGTGCGGTCGATGGCCTTGTCGAGCTTCTGGCCGACGGTCGCATCTCCCGCTTCGCGCTGGCAGCCGGCGAGCGTAAGCGTGGCAAGCGCGGCAAGCACGGCCGCGCAAAGATTTTTCGCGTTCATGGCAATTCCCTTCCTTCTCACGTAGACCCCATCGTAGTTCGCGCCGCAGGGCGCCACCGTCGGCGCGACACGCATACCCGTGTCGGCCTTCGCCGACAGGGCGCTGTCGGACTTGTCCGACTCCGGAATCGGACATCGCATCGGGGGTTGAGCGTCCGGCGCCGACAGGCGCGGCGCTCGCGCCTGCCTAATCTGTGGGGTGGGAACGCGCCTCGGGAGCGAGGCGCGATGTACGTCATCGCCTGACGCCGAATCAAACAAGGAGACAGAAAATGCGTAGCAGCACCGGCACCACCGACACCATGGGCTCGTCCATCTCGACCAACCCGATCGCCCGCGACATCCAGAACGTCGTCACCGACGCCCAGGAACTCCTGAAGACCGTGCAGAGCGAGGGTGGCACCAAGCTTGCCGAAGTAAAGGTGAAAGTGCAGCAGCAGCTCGACTCCGCCAAGCAGATGCTCGGCCAGCTGCAGACCACTGTCACAGACGGCGCGAAGGCCGCCGCCGACAGCACCGACGCCTATGTGCGCGCAAACCCGTGGCGCGCGGTGGGCATCAGCGCCGCCGTGGGCGCCGTCATCGGTTTCCTCGCCGCGCGCCGCTAGATCATGGCCGCGGTTCGCGAGCGCTCCGGCATCGTGGGCGACGTCAAGGGGCTCGCCACGACGGGGCTGCGCGCCATAAGAACGCGCTTCGAGCTGCTCGCCATAGAGATCAAGGAGGAGAAGGCGTGGGCGGTGCGGTTCCTCGTGATCGCAGTCGCCGCGCTTTACCTTCTCTCGTTCGGGCTGCTGCTCGCGATCTTCGCGCTCGTCGTGTGGGCCGCGGAGGCCGACCGTCCCGCGATCCTCGCTGCGTTCGCGGGACTTTTCCTCGCGTCGGGCGCCGCGGGCGTGGTCTACATCATGCACGCGTCGAAGTCGCGCACGCCGCTCTTCCAGGACACGATCGCGGTCCTGAAGGGCGACGAGCAGGCGCTGCGCGAAGGAATGCGAGGATCGGGTGACTGAGCTCGAGATCCTCCGCAAGCGCCGCGAGCTGGTGCTCATGTCCGCGAAGCTGCAGCGCGAGACGGTGGTGCGCAGGCTCGATCGCGTGCGGCGCCACCCGCTGCAGGCAGTACTGGGCTTGGCCACCAGCGCCGCGACCCTTCCGATCGCGTTCAAGGTCGGATCGATGCTGCTGGGACGGATCGCGCGCAAGGGCCGTGCGCCCGTCGTGGCGCGCGGAAGGTCTTCGCTCTTCGCGAAGCTCATGCCGGTCCTCAAGTTCCTGCCTGCGCTGAAACTCTTTTCCTTACCCAAGTTCCTCAACCGTTAGACCCATCAAGGAGATCACCATGCTTTACTGGGCTGCCGTCTTTTTCATCGTTGCTTTGATCGCCGCGGTTCTGGGTTTCGGTGGCATCGCCGCCGGCGCTGCTGGCATCGCCAAGATCCTGTTCTTCATCTTCCTCGTGGCCTTCGTGGTCTCGCTGCTGATGGGCGTCTTCCGCCGCTCGGTGTAACCAAGGAGTAGAAAAATGTTGAAAGCTCGATATCTCGCGGCGGCGTCGGCGGCCCTTGTCCTTACGGCGTGCGGCACCGCACCCGTGTCATACGACCAGCCGCGCTATGTTTCCGGCTCGGCGTACAACTCGGGCGCCGCGTACTCCGAATCCGGCCGCGTGGTCGCCATCGACGTGCTGCGCGGTTCGGGCGGCTCCACCGGAGCGGGCGCCGTCATCGGCGGCGTGCTCGGCGGAGTCCTCGGCCACCAGGTCGGAAACGGCCGCGGCAACGACGTCGCAACCGTCGCCGGCGCCGTGGGCGGCGCGGTGGTCGGCAACGAAGTGGAAAAACGCCGCAACGGCGGCGAAGAGCAATACCGCGTCACGGTGCAGTTCCGCGACGGGCGCGAAGCGTCGTTCACGCAGGATTCCCTCGCGGGCCTGCGCGTGGGCGACCGGGTGCGCGTCGACGGGGGCCGTCTCCTGCGCGAATAGCAACGGCAGTTCAGCGACGAGAAGCCATGGGTTTATCATTCCGTCCTCATGGCTTCTTTCGCTTTCCCAATGATTTCCGCGCCCTCGGGGTGCGTCAACCGCGATTTCCGTGAGCGCCGCCAAGCCCCTCCCCGATTTCAAGCCTGCCGCCGCCACGCGCGAGAGCGCCGTGCCTGACTGCCTGGTACGCCTTTACGAGCAATTGGCGTCGAAGATCGAGGCGATGGACAAGTCCGTGAGCTTGGGCGAGGGCCGCGACGCGTTTCACGCGCAATGGCGCGAGCTGGTGGACCTTGCCGGGCAGCAAAAGGCAATGCTCGACGACATCGCCCGCCGCACCGAGGAGCTTTCGTCGCTCTCGGCCTTCCTGCAGACCCACTACGAGCGCGAGAAGGCGAGCCTCGCGCGCGAGCTTCACGACCAGCTGGGCGGCATCCTCACCCCGGCGAAGATGGACCTCGCCTGGCTGCAGGCGCGCCTGGGCAACGACACCGAGTTCGGCGCGCGCATCACGCGGCTCTCGGGAATGATCGACCAGGGCATCGACCTGAAGCGCCGCATCATCGAGAACCTGCGGCCCTCACTCCTCGATCATCTCGGGTTCGCCGCCGCCGTGCAGTGGTATGTGGACGAAACCTGCGGCACCGCCAAGATCCCGGTGACGGTCACCATCGCCAAGCACGAGCGCCTGCCCTCGGACCTGGAGATCGCGCTCTACCGCGTGGTGCAGGAGAGCGTCTTCAACATCATCCGCCACGCGAAGGCGAGGAATGTCGAGCTCGTCGTCGAGCGTACGCCCACGGGTCTGCGCGTGGCGATCAGCGACGACGGAGTGGGGATCGAGGATCTCGAGCGCGCGCGTAAGCAGTCCCACGGCCTCGTGGGCATGGCGCAGCGCATGCGCGCGATCAATGGGACCCTGGATGTGAGCTCGAGCGCGGGGAAGGGAACGCGCGTGGAGGCTTTCCTGCCGATCGCGGCCTGATCGTCCGCCTTCCCGCACCGCGCGGGAGCGTCAGTTCTCGCGGCTGTTCAGCAACTCGCCGATGAGGCGGGGAATCGTCGCGAAGTCCTTGCTCTTGTCGAGGAAGTAATCGGCGCCCGCTTCGAACGCCGCTACCTTGAGCGCCGGCACGGCGTGGTTGGTGAGCACGACGATGCACGCCGGGCTCGAGCCCGCAGCCGCGCGAAGGCGCCGAATCACCCCGAAGCCGGTGCCTTGCGCGAGCTGCAAGTCGACGATCGCGAGCCCGATGGTGTAGCGGTCGCACGCGGCGAGCGCTTCGTCCTCGGTCGCCGCGGTAGCGACCACCTCGACGCGGCTCGGCACGGATACGAGCTCGACGAGGCGCTCGGCGATCTGCGGGGAGTCCTCCACCACCAAAGCGTTCAACAATTCCTCGTCCAGGTGGCGGGTTTGGAATTCGACCGGGCGCGCCCGGCCTTGCTGCCCGCCGTCCTGGGGAACGGGAGGGGTCGGAACGGCATGTTCGCGGCGTGGGCTGTACGCGGTAGCGGATTGGAGTTGCGACATTTCACTCTCAGGCGATGAGCTGGTTCTTCACCGCGTAGTAGGTGATGTCGGCGTTGGACTTGAAGTTCATCTTCTCGAGGATGCGCGAGCGGTACGTGCTCACGGTCTTCACGCTGAGGAAGAGCTCCTTGGCGATTTCCGAGACGCTCTGCCCGGAGGCGAGCTTGCAGAAGATCTGGAACTCGCGCTCCGAGAGCTGCGTGTGCGACGGCTGGTCGGCGGCCGGGCCCGCGAGCCCCTGGGCGAGCTTATCGGCGATGCGCGGGCTCACGTAGCGCCGGCCCTGCGCCGCGGCGACGACCGCCGAGACGAGGTTCTCGGAAGGCGCGTCCTTCGCGACGAAGCCGGAGGCGCCCGCCTTCAGCAGGTTGATCGCGTACTGGTCCTCGGGATAGCCGCTCACGATGAGCACCGCCATCTCGGGCCTGATCGCCTTGCTGCGGTTCAGCACATCAACTCCCGACATGTCCGAAAGCGAAAGATCCACCAACGCGACGTCAAACGGGTTGGCTCGAACTTGCGCGATGGCCTCTTCGCCCGTGCGCGCCTCGCCCGCGACCTCCATGTCGACGCGTCCGGCGAAGACCTGCTTCAGTCCCATCCGCACGACATCGTGGTCATCGACGATCAATAGCCGGATCATTGTTTGTTTTCCTAACCGGTTTGGTAGCGGTTATTACAGCACGGGGCCCCCGGCGGGAGCCCGTCGGTAACAACGGATTCGATTGTAGGACTGATCCTACGCTTTCCGGGGTTAGAAAGAATAGCGAAGGACGATTCGGTCACGCTTCACGGAAATATTTTCCCTCACCATGCCGGGGATGTCTGGCATGAACTGGCGGGCGGGCTTGTAGACGATGCGGCCTGAGCCGGGGTCATAGCAAAGCGCGCGGTCCGAGTTGCACGAGGAGCGGCTCTGTTCGGCGCGCTCGTCGCGGCGGGCCACGAGATCCAGTTCGGGCTCGCCCAGGGCCGGGTTCACGAACGGCGCGGCGTTGTGGGGGGCGGCGGCGGCGATCGCGGACTTGGGCTTCAGCATGAGGGGCTTCGATTCGGCTGCAGCCGCCACCTTCGGTGTGGCGGCGATGCCGACGGCGAGCGCGAGCAGGATGAGGAGCTTCATTCACTTCTCCTGGGCACTTTCCCTTGCGGCTCGTTAGCCTCACTGTTGTGGGAAAGCGCTGATATTGGAGTGAATCGTGCTCCCGACGCTACGCGAAATATGCCGGATGCAACCGGCTCAGGGTGTCCCCTTCGCCCGTCGCAGCGCGTAAGACAACGCCGACCCCCCGACGGCGCCCGCCGACCCAAACTCGCGGCATCCGCTCATTACCCAGTCGATGCGGCATCCCTATTGTGGGCGGGTAAACAAAACGGAGCCCGCTCGTGAGCCTCAACAACCGCCTTGCCGCAGCTTCGATCGCCCTCGCCACGCTAGCGACGCCCGCGGCCCATGCCGCCAGCGTCTCGATCGGGGCCACGCCGATGCTGCCCGCATATGGCCAACCGGTGAAGATCGAATTGCGCGATTTCGATTGGCCGACCTACCTTCCGGCCTCCCGCTACACGATCGTCGGCAACGTGATCGACATCGAATACGAGTACCTATCCGATGGCTGGGCCGTGTCGCGACCCGATTTCGGCTACGACACCCTCGAGCTGGGTGAGCTCCCGCCCGGCAACTACACGGTGAAAGCGCGCCTCTACGACATCAACAAGCCCAACACGCCCCCGCAAGTCGTCACCACCAACCTGCCGGTGTTGCCGCCCGCCGATTGGGGCATCTATTCGATCCCGCAGAATCCCGACGCGTTCCAGGCTTCGTGGGCGATGGTCCGCAGCGCCGTGTACTACGATGCGGCGAGCCTCAGGACCACCGTCACGGGCAACGTGATCCGCGTCGACTTCGATTACTACGGCGATGCGCCCACGGCGGGCCCCGCGCCGGCCGGAGCCACTTCATATGGCTCCGCGAAAGTGCCGCCGCTGGCACCTGGCAGGTACCGCATCGAGGGCTGGGGCCGGCCCAAGGCGGGCGGCGCGAGCGAGAAATACTTCTCGCGCGATATCGCGGTGGCGGGCACGAGCCAAGTAGTCGAATACTTCGCCGACCCGACCAGCCACTACTTCATCACCGCAAACCCCTCGGACATCGCCGCCCTCGACCCGGGCATGCTCACCTGGAAGCGCAGCGGCCAGGGCTTCAAGGCGTGGCTGCGCCAGCAGGACGCGCCCGCTTCCGCGGTTCCGGTGTGCCGCTTCTACGCGGCGGGGCCGAACTCGCACTTCTATACCGGGGTGGCCGCCGATTGCCAAGCCCTCAAGTCGCTCGAGGCGCTGCAGCGCAGCGAGGCGAGCGCCAAGGGCACCGCATTCCTGGGATGGCAATTCGAGCAGATCGCGTTCTACGCGCTCATCCCGGTGAACGGGCAGTGTCCCGGCGATACTTATCCCGTCTATCGCGCCTACAACCAGCGTGGCATCTACAACGACTCCAACCACCGGTTCATCAGCGACCCGCAGATGCGCTCTGCGGCGCTGGCCGGGGGCTGGGCCGATGAGGGCGTGGCGTTCTGCTCGCCGTTCTGACCGGGCCGATGATCGAGAGGAACGCAGCCTCTTCCGCGCGCAGGCCGCTCGGGGCGCGCTTGGCGCGCCGCTCGTCGCGCCCCTGCCAGGTCGCCGGGTCCAGCACCCGCGGGTGCACGTAGCTCTTGCGGCAGATCGCGGGCGTGTTGCCGAGGTGCTGGGAGGCGGCGCGCACCGCCGCCGCGACGTGGGTGATGCCGACGCGCTCGTCGCGCTGGCGCCGCCCGCGCAGCATGCTCGTTACGTAGACGCTCCCCGCCCACGTGCGGAAGTCCTTGGTGCTGATCTCGCAGCCGGCGATCTCCTTCAGGTAATCGTTCACGTCGGAAGAGCCGATCGACTGCACCTCGCCGGCGTCATCCTGGTACTGGAATAGCTCCTGCCCGGGCAGGTCGCGGCAGCGGCGCACGATGCGCGCGAGCTGCGGATCGTCCACCGTGATGCGGTGGAACTTGCCGCTCTTGCCGCGGAACTGGAATTCCACGCGCGCGCCGCTCACCTTCACGTGCCGGTTGCGCATGGTGGTGAGGCCGAAGGAGTCGTTCTCCTCGGCGTAGCGCTCGTTGCCGATGCGGATCGAGGTGCGTTCGAGAAGCCGCACCAACAACGCCAGCACCTTGCGGCGCGGCAGCCCCGGCAACGCGATGTCGGCGCGCGCCTGGCGGCGAATGCGCGGCAATGCCTTGGCGAACTCCATCAAGTGATCGAATTTGTCCGCGTCGCGCATCTCGCGCCAACGCGGGTGGTAGCGGTACTGCTTGCGCCCGCGCGCATCGCGCCCGGTGGCCTGGAGATGGCCGCGCTCGTCGCCGCAGATCCACACGTCGGCCCACGCCGGCGGGATCACGAGGAGCTTGATGCGCTCGAGGGTCGACTCGTCGGTGACGCGCTCACCCCTGGCGTCGTGATACTCGAAGCCCCGGGCGCCGCTCTTGCGCACGTAGCCCTTTTCGCCGTCGCGCGAGTAGCGAAGCCCCCCGAAGGGGGCCGGTCGCTTCTTCCGGGACGGGTGGGTAGCCATGCGGTTCTCTGGAAAGGAAAGGGGGCGGTGGGCGCTTGCCGGAAGACGATTGTTACGTCATGTTGATCCCGCGCTGGCCGACTGGTTCGCATTCCCGCGGCAATCGGTTCTTCCAGACCCTGCCGACCCTGGGTAATTCTTTCTCGGGCTTGCCGGCTGCGCCCGCTGGTAGCATCCGATCCATGCCCTTTTCCGGCCCGCTCGATCCCGCGCGCACGCGCATGTTCCAAGAAGCGGCCGAGGCCGGCGCGGTGGTGCGCGCCCAGATCGAGCGCAATGGATCGCGTGCGCGCGAGCTCGGCGCGCGGCTCGCGGCCGCCCGGCCCCGGGCCGTCGTCACCGCCGCGCGCGGCAGCTCCGACCATGCGGCGACCTACGCGAAATACCTTTTCGAAACGCGCGCCGGCGTGCTGGTCGCTTCGGCGGCGCCTTCGATCGCATCCGTCTACGGCGCGCGCCAGGAGCTGCGCGATTGCGTCTTCATCGCGATCTCGCAATCGGGGCGCAGCCCTGACCTCCTCGCCGCGCTCGTGGCGGCGAAGGATGCGGGCGCCATCACCGTCGCGTTGGTGAACGACGAGGAGTCGCCGCTCGCGCGGACCGCCGACCATGCGCTCCCCCTTTGCGCCGGCGAGGAGAAAAGCGTGGCCGCGACCAAGTCGTACATAGCGTCACTCGCCGCGCTCGCCCATCTCGCCGCGGAGTGGACCGGCGACGTGGGAATCCTGGAAGCGCTCGCGCGCGCGCCCGCGGACCTCGAGCGCGCCTGGCAGCTCGACTGGCAGGCCGCGCTCGACACGCTGCGCCCCGCCAATCACCTCTACGTGATCGCGCGCGGCGTGGGACTGGGCATCGCGCAGGAAGCCGCCCTCAAGTGCAAGGAGACGTGCGGCCTGCACGCGGAGAGCTTCAGCGCCGCCGAAGTGCGCCACGGCCCGCAGGCGCTGCTCGAGGCGAATTTCCCGGCCCTCGTCTTCGCGCAGGACGACGAGGCCCGCGAAGGGATCGAGGCGCTCGCGTGCGAGCTCGCTTCGCGCGGCGTGGACGTGCTGCTCGCCGGAGCGACGGTTCCGGGCACCATCACGCTCCCCACGATCGCATCGCATCCGGCGATCGCGCCGATGCTCATCGCGCAGTCCTTCTATCGCCTCGCCAACGCGCTCGCCATCGCGCGCGGCCGCGATCCCGACAATCCCCCGCACCTGCGCAAGATCACCGAGACCACATGAAGCTGCAGGCCTTCACGAACGCGCGCGTGCTCACGGACGAAGGCTTCGTGGGCGATCGCGTCGTGCTGATCGACGCGGGGCGCATCGTCGCCGTGGCCGGTGCGAACGATCCGCGCGTCGCGCGCGCCGAGCGCCGCGACCTGGAAGGCGTCTTCCTCCTGCCGGGCTTCGTCGACTGCCAGGTGAACGGCGGCGGCGGCGTGCTCTTCAACGATGACCCGAGCGTGGAGGCGATCCGGGCGATCGGCGCGGCGCATCGGCGATTCGGCACCACGGGATTCCTCCCCACGCTGATCAGCGACGACGATGAGGTGATCGCGCGCGCGATCGCCTCGGTGCGCGAGGCGATCCGGGCGAAAGCGCCGGGAGTCCTCGGCATCCACATCGAAGGCCCGTTCATCAACGCGCTGCGCAAGGGCACGCACGACGCGACCAAGTTCCGCGGCCTCGACGCGGACGGCGTCGCGCTCCTTTCTTCGCTGGGCGTCGGGCGCACGCTCGTCACCCTCGCCCCGGAAACCACCACGCCGCAGACGATCCGCGCGCTCGCCAACGCCGGCGTGGTGATCGCCGCGGGGCACACCAACGGGACTTTCGACGAGATCGCCGAGGCGTTCCGCCATGGAGTGTCAGGCGTGACGCACCTCTTCAACGCGATGTCGCCGCTCAACCATCGCGAGCCCGGCGCGGTGGGCGCCGCGCTCCTCGACCCCGATTGCTGGTGCGGGCTCATCGTCGACGGGCACCACGTGCACCCGGCCGCCCTGCGGGTCGCGATGCGCGCGAAGCGGCCCGACCGCTTCATGCTGGTGACCGACGCCATGGCGAGCGTGGGTGCAGCGGAGAGCTCGTTCATGCTGCAGGGCAAGCGCATCACGGTGCAGGACGGCGTTTGCGTGGACGAAGCCGGCGTGCTGTCGGGCTCGGCGCTCGACATGGCGAGCGCGGTGAGGAACTGCGTGCGGATGCTGGGCCAGCCGCTTGCGCAGGCGGCGCGCATGGCAAGCACCTATCCCGCGGAATTCCTCGGCCTGGGCTCGGAGCTCGGGCGCATCGCGCCGGGCTATCGCGCGAACCTCGTCGCGGCCGACGAGGACGTGAACGTGTTCGACACCTGGATCGAGGGCGTCTCGCACAGCGGAAAATGAAAACGGCGCCGCGCAGGACGCCGCTGGATGCTGCCGACATGGACCTAAAGAATACCCACAGGGATACCCCCGAACGCGCCCTCCCTGCTTTGCGGTCAACCCATCAGCCCATGACTCTCGAATCTCGTTGCGCCAGCGGCCCTCGATAAACTCGTTCGGCGGCGCCTAGCTGGAGCACCGCGGTCTCGCGCTAGAATTGGTGCCATGACCTGGTCGATCGTTGCGCGGCACCCCTCGGGAGCCCTCGGAGTCGCTGTCGCGAGCAAGTTCTTCGCGGTCGGCGCCCTGTGTCCCGCGGTGCGCAGCACCAAGGGCGCACTCTCCACGCAGGCGCTCGTGAACCCGCTCTACGCGCGCGATGGCCTGGCAGCCCTCGACGCGGGCCTCGCTCCCGCCGAGATCGTGCGCGCGCTTACGCAACCGGATGCGGGGCGCGACATGCGTCAAGTCCACGTCGTAGACGCCGCCGGAAGGAGCGCCGCGCACACCGGAAAGGCGTGCATCGAATGGTGCGGCCATCTCACGCGCGAAGGCTTCTCGGTCGCCGGCAACATGCTCGCGAGCCCGCGTGTGATCGAGGAGACGGCGCGCGTCGACGTTGAGGGCGCGGGCCTCGCCTTCGCCGAGCGCCTCATCACCGCGATGGAAGCGGGCGAGGCCGCAGGCGGCGACAAGCGCGGCAGGCAGGGCGCCGCGCTCCTCATCCACACCACCGAGGACTATCCGTTCCTGAGCCTGCGCGTCGACGACCACGCCGACCCGCTCGCCGAGTTGCGGCGCCTCCACGCCGTGAGCCTCGAGCGCTTCCAGCCCTTCATGGAGTGCCTTCCCAGCCGCGCGCAGCCCTCGGGCATCACCGATCGCGCCCTGATCGAGGAGCGCATCGCGCGGTTCCAAGCCGACCGCGCAGCGGTCTGACCGGTCATGGCGGCGCTGCTCGAAGTCCGCGGCCTCGCCACTTCCTTCGCAACCGACAACGGCGCCTTCAACGCGGTTGACGGCGTGAGCTTCGTGCTCGAAGCCGGCAAGACGCTGGGGCTGGTCGGCGAGTCGGGATGCGGCAAGAGCGTGACGGCGCTTTCGATCATGGGGCTGGTCGCGAAGCCCGGTCGCGTCGCCGCGGGCGAAATCCTGTTCGAGGGCGAGGATCTGCTGAAGCTCCCGCCGGCGCGAATACGCTCGGTGCGCGGCGACCGCATCTCGATGATCTTCCAGGAGCCGATGACCTCGCTCAACCCCGCATTCACCATCGGCGACCAGATCGTGGAGGGGATTCTCAAGCACCGCGCGATCGGCGCGCAGGCGGCGCGGCGCCAAGCGATCGAGATGCTGGAGCGCGTGCGCATGCCCTCGCCGGAGCGGCGCTTCGACGACTATCCGCACCGGCTCTCCGGCGGCATGCGCCAGCGGGCGATGATCGCCATGGCGCTGGCGCTGCGGCCGAAGTTGCTGATCGCCGACGAGCCCACCACCGCGCTCGACGTGACGATCCAGGCGCAGATCCTGGAGCTGATGCGCATGCTCCAGGACGACACCGGCACGGCCATCATCCTCATCACCCACGACCTGGGCGTAGTGGCCGAGATCGCGCAGGACGTGGCGGTGATGTACGCCGGGCGCATCGTCGAGAAGGCGCCGGTGGAGTTGCTTTTTGCCGAGCCCCAGCATCCGTACACCATCGGCTTGCTCAGCTCGATCCCGCGGTTGCACCTCGACCAAGTGCGGCTGCCGGCGATCGAGGGGCAGGTTCCCGATCCCCTGCGCCTGCCCGCGGGCTGCCGCTTCATGCCGCGTTGCCCCTTCGCGGGACCCAAGTGCGCGGAGGATCCCGCGCTCTTTCCCCTCGGCCCGCGACACGAGGCCGCGTGCTGGTATGCGCCGCTCGATGCCACGAAAGTGCGCGCCGCATGAGCGCGTTGCTGCAAGTCGAGAACCTCACCAAGCACTTTCCCGTGAGCGGGGGATTCCTGCGCGGCTCGAAGAGCGCGGTGCACGCGGTCGACGGCGTGAGCTTCACGCTCGCCGAGGGCGAGACCATGGCGCTGGTCGGCGAATCGGGCTGTGGCAAGTCGACCATCGGCCGGCTGGTGCTGCGGCTCCTCGAGGCCACGTCCGGGCGGGTGCTCTTCCAGGGCCGCGAGCTCGGCGCCCTCGACGAGCAGGAGTTGCGCGCGGCCCGCAGCGCCATGCAGATCGTGTTCCAGGACCCGTACGGCTCGCTCAATCCGCGCATGACCGTGGGCCAGATGCTGGAGGAACCGCTCATGCTCCATGGCCTCGCCGGCGGGCGCCGCCGGGAACGCGTGACCGAAGTCCTCGGCCTGGTCGGCCTCGCGCCGCAGCACGCCCAGCGCTATCCGCACCAGTTCTCTGGCGGACAGCGCCAGCGCATCGGCATCGCGCGCGCCATCGCCGTCGAGCCGCGCCTGATCGTATGCGACGAGCCCGTATCGGCGCTGGACGTCTCGATCCAGGCGCAGGTCGTGAATCTGCTCCAGGACCTGCAGCGGCGCATGGGCCTCGCCTACCTCTTCATCGCGCACGATCTCGCGGTGGTGAAGCACATTGCCACGCGCGTGGCGGTGATGTACCTGGGGCGCATCGTGGAGCTCGCGGAAAAGCGCGAGCTCTTCGCGAAACCGCGCCACCCGTACACCCAGGCGCTCCTCTCCGCGATTCCGGTGCCGGTCCCGGGGCAGCGCCGCCACCGCGTCGTGCTGCAGGGCGATGTGCCGAGCTCCATCGACCCGCCGCCGGGTTGCCGCTTCCGCGCGCGTTGCCCCCATGCCCGCGAGCTCTGCGCAGTCGAGGAGCCCCCGCTCGCCACCGAGGAAGGCCACGGCGTAGCGTGTCACTTCTGGAAGGAAATCGAAGCGCCCGCGGCGTTGTTGCCTGACGCCGCCACCGCGCCCCGCAACGACCGCCTCGAGAGACTTCAACACGCATTCACCCAGGGAGCCTTGCCATGAGATTCGCCCGCATCGCCGCCGTGCTCGCCCTCGCAGCCGCCCTGCCCGCCTCGGCGCAGACGCTGCGCATCGGCCTCGCCGAGGATCCGGACCTCCTCGACCCGTCCACGGCCCGCACGTTCGTGGGCCGCATCGTGTTCGCCTCGCTCTGCGACAAGCTGATGGACCTGGACGAGAACCTGAAGATCGTCCCGATGCTCGCTACTTCGTGGGAGTGGAGCGCCGACGGCAAGGCGCTCACCATGAAGCTGCGGCCGAATGTGCTGTTCCATGATGGGGAGAAGCTCGACGCCGCCGCGGTCAAGTACAGCATCGAGCGCCACAAGACCATCGCGGGCTCCAACCGCAAGGGGGAGCTGGCACCCGTGGCGAGCGTGGACGTGATCGACCCGCTCACGGTGCGCCTCAACCTGACCGGCCCCTTCGCGCCTCTCACCGCCGTGCTCACCGATCGCGCCGGGATGATCGTATCGCCGAAGGCGGCGCAGGCGCTGGGCGAGAAGTTCAACACCAAGCCGGTGTGCGCGGGGCCGTTCAGATTCGTCGAGCGCGTGGCGCAGGACCGCATCGTGGTCGAGCGCTTCAAGGACTACTGGAACAAGGGCGCGATCCACTTCGACAAGGTGACGTACCTGCCGATCGTGGACGCCACCGTGCGCCTGGCCAACTTGAAGAGCGGCCAGCTCGACTTCATCGAGCGCATGGCGCCCTCCGACGTGCCGGGACTCAAGGACGACCGCCGCTTCAAGATCACCAAGGCGGTGGAGATGGGCTACCAGGGCATCACCATCAACATCAGCGGCAACGAGGTCGCGCAGAAGAGCCCCCTCAAGGACGCGCGCGTGCGCGAAGCGTTGGAGCTCTCGCTCGACCGCGACGCCATCGTGCAGGTGGCGCAGGACGGCGAGGGCCTGGTGGGCAACCAGTGGGTGTCCCCGAAGAACCCGTGGTATACAAAGTCCATGCCGCCCCCGAAGCGCAACATCGAGCGCGCCAAGGCGCTGCTCAAGGAAGCGGGCGTGACCAATCCGTCCTTCACGCTGATGGCGGGCACCACGTCGGACGCGCAGCGCGTGGCGCAGATCGTGCAGGCAATGGCGAAGGACGCGGGCTTCGATGTCAAGATCCAGGCCACCGAGTTCGCCGTCGCCCTCAAGCTTGCCGACCAGAACCAGTTCGACGCCTTCGTGCTGGCGTGGAGCGGACGGCCCGATCCCGACACCAATCTCTATCAGTTCATCTTCTGCAAGCAGCCGCAGAACAACGCGGGCTACTGCAATCCCCAGGTGGACGCGCTGCTGAACCAGGAACGAGTGACCATCGACCCAGCGCAGCGCGCCAAGCTCTTCGAGCAGATCGCCGGCCACACGTTGAAGGACCGGCCGATCCTGTATCTTTTCCACCGCCACTGGATCCAGGCGTACAGCTCGAAGCTCTCGGGACTCAAGCCCGTGCCCGACGCGCTGGTGCGATTGCAGGGCCTGAAGTTCAACTGATGGGGCGGTTCCTCCTCCACCGCCTGGCGGCGATCATCCCGACACTCTTCCTGGTGTCTATGCTGATCTTCGGGCTGCAGCAGCTGCTGCCGGGCGATCCGGCGCTGGCTCTCGCCGGCGAGGACCGCGACGAGAGCCTGGTGCAGCACCTGCGCGCCAAGTTCCACCTGGACGATCCGATCCCAGTGCGCTACGGCTACTGGATCAAGGACGTGCTGCGCGGCGACCTGGGCGAATCGGTGCGCATCCAGAAGCCGGTGACCGAGCTGATCCTCGAGAAGCTGCCGGTCACGATCGAGCTGGCGGTGCTGGCGATGTTGTTTGCGCTCAGCATAGGAATCACCGCGGGGATTGTGTCGGCGGTGTTCAAGGACACGGCTTTCGACTACGTCGCCAACGTATTCGCCCTGTGGGGATTGTCGACGCCGAACTTCTGGCTGGGGATCCTGCTGATCCTGCTGTTCTCGGTGAAGCTGGGATGGCTCCCGGCGTCGGGATATGTGAGCCCGTTCGAGGACCTGCGGGCGAACCTGGCGTCGATGGTGATGCCCGCGTTTGTCCTGGGCAACGCCTTCGCCGCGGTTCTGATGCGCCATACGAGGAGCGCCATGCTGCAGGTCCTCACGGCCGACTACGTGCGGACTGCCCGGGCGAAGGGGCTCGATGAGCGCGTCGTGATCCTGCGCCACGCGCTTCGCAATGCGCTGGTGCCGGTGATCACGCTCGGTGCGCTCGAGTTCGGGACCCTGCTGTCCGGCGCCGTGCTTACCGAGCAGGTGTTCTCGATCCCCGGCTTCGGCAAGCTGATCGTCGATGCGGTGTTCAACCGCGACTATGCCGTCGTGCAGGGCGTGGTGCTGTTCACCGCGACGGTGTACGTGACGCTGAATCTGCTCGCGGACCTGGCCTACTTCGCCGTCAACCCGCGGATGAGGGGCTGATGGCCGCCATCGCCATTGCTGCCGGCGCCGAGCCGCGCGAGGCTTCCCCGGCCGAGCGTGCGCTGAAGCGGCTCGTGAAACGGCGCGGGGCGATTTTCGGGCTGGCCATGGTCGTGTTCTTCGTGATCCTCGCGGTGGCGGCGCCATGGATCGCGCCCTACGACCCGATCGCCACGAGCTGGAGCCTGGTTCGCAAGGCCCCCTCCGCGCAGCACTGGTTCGGCACGGACGAGATCGGCCGCGACGTGCTGTCGCGCGTGATCTGGGGCGCGCGCGCGTCCTTGTTGGCAGGCGTCGTGTCAGTCTGCATATCGCTTGCCATCGGCGTGCCCATCGGCCTCGCCGCCGGCTATCTCGGGCGCTGGACGGATATGGCGATCTCGCGCGTGACCGACGCGATGCTTGCCTGCCCGTTCCTGATACTCGCGATCGCGCTGGCCGCGTTCCTCGGGCCGAGCCTCACCAACGCGATGATCGCGATCGGTATCGCCGCGACGCCGGCGTTCATCCGGCTCACGCGCGCACAGGTGCTGTCGGTCAAGGTCGAGGATTACGTCGAGGCCGCCCGGGCGGTGGGCAATTCGCACTTGAGGATTGTCTTGCGGCACATCTTCCCCAATGTCATGGCACCCCTGATCGTGCAGGCAACGCTCGCGATCGCCGCGGCCGTGATCGCGGAAGCGAGCTTGTCGTTTCTTGGATTGGGGCAGCAGCCGCCAGCGCCGAGTTGGGGCAGCATGCTCAACACCGCCAAGAACTACGTGGAGAACGCGCCCTGGATGGCGGTCTGGCCGGGGCTGTCGATATTCCTGCTGGTGTTGTCCTTCAACTTGCTGGGCGATGGCCTTCGCGACGCGCTCGACCCACGGCACGGATAGCATCGTCCCGCAAACGAGGCTCCCATCCTGTTCTGCACGCCGCTGATTTCCACCTTCGGCTTGCCGAATTTCCCGCTCATCGCAATAGACCTTCCCGGACGCGGCTGGACGCTGGTTTCCTCTGTAGAAATGGAAACGGCGCCCGATTTGGACGCCGTTGGATTTCTTGAAACGGGGTATTGGTGGAGTGGAAGGGGATCGAACGTAATGGCAATCTTCACTCTGATAGTGCGTGATAGACCAGTCCTATTCCTCCTGTAATACCCCCACAGATGCCCTCGGTGACGGGATACCTATCCTCTCGAGTGGGCGCGCGAGCCTCTTCAGGACAAAAAGCCTTGATGCCTACCGACCGAGTTGAGCGACCGGCCACAACGACCGTGCCGCGGCCAGACGCGGCCCACCATGCCTCACGGTCCGCTCGAACGTGTTGTTAGCCGTCACATTCACCCCTTCCCGAAGAGCTTTCCCAGACCGGCACCAAGGTTGCGCAAAACGCTACGGCTGCGTTCGGCAGACTTCGCCTCAAGGTCGAGTTTGACATTTTCGACGATCGCAACGCGCTTTGCTTCCAAACCAGTTTGAACCTGCGCCTCCGCGTGTGCTCCGCCGAGGTGAGGAAGCTGAGCCGTGATCGAGACGCGACATTGGTCGAGCAGCGGTTGAAGCTGGCTCGGTACGCCATCAGCCAAAGAGCGTGCGGCGGATTGAGTTAGGAACAGCGCCGTGGATGCGACCCATTGATACTGCGCTGCGATCACGATGGCAAGTTCATCAAGCGCGGCCGAGCAAATCTCTTGGAGTTGCCCAACACTGTTCCCGGAGCGGAGCATTCCGGCTTCGGCTTGTCGCCGCTTCATATTCTCGATTCGATCCGGGAGTGCGCCCCTGTCCGATATGCACATCACTGCGAGGCCACTAGCGATAGGCGAGCTCGCACCGCCACTCCTGGACATAGGCGGCGCCATCCGACGACTCGAAGCCTCTAAGCAGGATCGAGTTATCGCCTAGCGTGACTAGCACCGGCTCGAATAGCGGCGGCAACAATTGTTCAGCGCGCGAGCTTCGATCGATCAGTCGAGACAACTGCACAACTGTGTGCGTCTCCGACCCGCGCACGACCGAGTGCATCCGAAGGTCGCCATCGATGCCCTCTTGATTGCGATCCTGGTATCGACGGCCATTCCTTCGGAGCACGAATACGCGCGCCTTCATCCGACCATCGTAGCGATCCAGTCGGGCCAAAGAAATGGCGAGCTGCGAATGTGGATAAGCTCATCCGGCGAGCCTGAATCGTCGGGGTTATCCCCGCTCGAAGCGCGAGCCCACCGATCCACCTCGAGAGCCGCTGAAAGAGCGTGCACACTCATAGGCATGCGCGGCGGGTGCGGGCACCGATCGCCATGTGCCGAATTGCCGGCCTTGTGCATTGGGGCGCCGAGGCGTAGCTTCGAGGCGCGTGGTACGAGAACTACAATGTCGCTGGGAGGCGCACATGTCTATCGCTCGGTTGCCGAGGCTTCTGCTCGCGCTTGTGGTTTCGCTAGGGGCGCTCGTTTCGGGGCATGCCGGGGCCTCGAACCTGGTCCAGAATGCCGGATTCGAAAGCGGGAGCGCGTCCTGGGCACAAACCTCACGGTTCGACCTGATCTACAACGATGCCGCTGTGGCCCACAGCGGTAGCTGGTATGCGTGGCTTGGGGGCGACAACAACCTCACTGAAACCCTGTCCCAGGACATCGCGATTCCCGCGGCGGCCAGCGACGCGCGCCTTCAGTTCTGGTATCGGATCGGCACCGCCGAAACGTCTTCGACGACAGCCTACGACACGCTTACCGTATCGATCTCGAACCCTTCGACGGGCGCGAGACTCGCGACCCTCGCGACTTACTCGAATTTGAACGCCACGACAGGCTGGGCGCAGAGCCCCGCATACGACGTCTCGTCGTTCCGCGGGCAGACGGTCCGGCTGAAATTCACGGCGCAGACCGATCTCTCCAATAACACCAACTTCCGCATCGACGACGTGTCGCTCAACACCTCGGCGGACGCGTCGTCCCCCTCATCCAATTACTCGGACATCTGGTGGAATCCGCTCGAGTCGGGATGGGGCCTCACCATCGCCGACCACCAGACGCAGCTCTTCGCGGTCTGGTACACCTACCGCCAGGACGGCTCGCCGACTTGGTTCGTGATCCCCGGCGGCACGTTCACCGCGGGCCGCCGCCTCTTCGCGGGTGACATCTACCAGACCACGGGCCCGCCCTATACGGGCGCCTTCGACCCGAGCCAGGTGCGCGCGACGAAGGTGGGCACGGCGAATATCGATTTCGCGCCGCCCGGGCTCGCCGCCGGAAGCGCGCTCTTCACCTACTCGGTGGGATCGGTATCCGGTTCGAAGCAGATCCAGCGCCAGCCCTTCGGCGACGCAGCGAGCGCGTGGGGCACGGACCTCACCGACATCTACTGGGATCCCGCGGAATCGGGCTGGGGCCTTACCGTCTCGCAGCACGGCAATAACGTGTTTGCTGTCTGGTACACCTATGACACGTCGGGACAGCCGCTCTTCGTGGTGATGCCGGGCGCGACCTTCAGCGACGCCAACACGTTCACCGGAGACATCTACACCACAACCGGGCCGTATTTCGGCAGCGCATCGTTCGATGCCTCGCAGGTGCGCGCGACCAATGTGGGCTCGGTCACGATGGAGTTCGATTCGACGGCGAAGACCACGCGGCCGTGCGTTGCGTATTTCCTCGGCTGCAACGCGAAGATGCACGGGCGCATCCGCGGCGGCACGTTCGGAAAGTGGATCTCGCCGCAGGGTTTTGGCTACGCGGCACCGGATACCCCGGCTCCCGCCTGCCAGGTCCTTTACAACGAATGGAGCGCGTGCGCGAATGGCACCCAATCCGCGACGGAGCGCATTCGAGTTCCCGCCGGATGCACCTCGCAGCAGCCCACCGTCATGACCCGCGCCTGCCCCGTCCCGGGGACGCCCCAGGCTTGCACTTACTCGTACGGCGCGCCTTACGGCACGTGCGTCAATGGCGCGCGCACGCGCACGTTGCTTGGCGCAACGCCCACCGGCTGCACCGGCACGCCGATACTCACGGAAGCCTGCACCGCGCCGGCGTGCAATTATCTTTATGGGGCGCCCTATGGCGCATGCGTCAACGGCGCGCGCAGCCGGACGCTCCTCAGCACGACACCCGCGGGCTGCACCGGCACGCCGATCCTGACCGAGTCGTGCACCAGCACGGCTCTGCCGCCGGGATTCCCGACCAACCTCACGCTGGGCACTTACCGGCTCACCATCACGGTGTGTGCAACCG
>JBDTXQ010000005.1:0-20929 GCA_040006115.1 Usitatibacter sp. | reverse complement strand
CCGAGATGCCGAGCGGCAGAAGGCTCGCGAGCTCGGCCACGTAGAGCGGGCGGAAGAGCCCGGAGAGGAACACGTTCTCGTTTACGCTGATGGTCTCGCGCTCGCCGGTGCGCGGATCCTGGATGGCGGCCCTCACCGGGCGGCGCGCGAGCTCTGCGCGCACGATCGCGATGGTGTCGCGCAGCTGCGGATACACCTGGCGGCAGCGCGCCTCGCCTTCGCACGCCTCGATCAACCGCCGCAGCGCGGCGTCGCCGTCGGCCACGAACGACAGCGGCAGCTTCATGTTGGTCGGGGCCACCCCGTCGAGCACCACGGTGCGCACGCGCTCGCCGTGGCGGCGCAGGTATTCGAGCGCCATGCGCGTGCCGTAGGAGCCGCCCCACAGGTTCACCTTGTCGTAGCCTAGCGCCGCGAGCACCTCGTCGATGTCCTCCACCGCGATCGAGGTGATGTAGAGGCGCGGATCGGCATCGAGCTTGCCGAGGCATTGGGTCACCAGCTTCGCCGGGAGCGCGTCCTCGAAGATCTGCTGCAGCGGCTGCTGCTGCTCCTCGTCGCAGTCGAGCGGGTTCGAATTGCCGGTTCCGCGCTGGTCGATGAGCACCACGTCGCGTGTGTCGTTCAGGCGCGCGAAGAGCGGCATCACCTGGCTCGCGAGCGACACCGCGCCCTGCCCCGGCCCGCCGGCGAAAACCACGACCGGGTCGGCCTCGTGGGCGCGCGCCTTCGCGGCGATCACGGCGATGTCGATGGAGATCTGGCGCCCGGCCTTCGCGGCGCGGTCTTCCCACACTTTGTAAGTTCCGCATTGGGCGGGGGCGTCGACGCCAGGCAGGCGGCACGACTCGAGCACGATCGTGGGACGCGTGGCTTCGGGACCGGGAGAGCAGGCCGCAAGGAATAGCGCGGCGGCCGCTGCGAAGAGCTTCATGGAATGTGGCACGGGGTGCGCTGAAGTATAACGGTTCGGCGCTACCATCAGCGCGTGCCCGATCCGACTTTTCCGAAGCGCGATCCCGCCGGCCCGGAATTCTGGGACCTGCGCTACGAAGCGCGCTTCGCGCCCTGGGACGCGGGCAAGGTGCCGGCGCAATTGCGCGCGTTCGTCGCCGCCTCGCCCGCGCCACGGCGCATCCTCGTGCCCGGCTGCGGAAGTGCATGGGACGTGCGCTTCATCGCCGAGAGCGGCTGGGAGGTGCTCGGCATCGATTTCAGCCAGGAGGCCCTTGCCGCCGCGCGCGCCATCCTCGGCCCCTTCTCCGATCGCGTGCGCCACGCCGACTTCTTCGCGCCGATCGCGGGCGAGCCCTTCGACGGGGTCTACGAACGCGCGTTCCTCTGCGCCCTGCCGCGGCGCCTGTGGGCCGACTGGGGAAGACGGATGGCCGACGTGGTGGCGCCCGGCGGCCTCATCGCCGGATATTTCTTCTTCGGCGAGGGCGAGCGCGGCCCCCCCTTCCCGCTCGCCTCCGGGGCCGAGCTCGCGAAGCTCCTCCAGCCCGCCTTCGAACCGATCGCCGACGACCCCGTCGGCGATTCCATCGCAGTCTTCGCCGGCAGGGAGCGTTGGCAGGTCTGGCGCCGTCAGGCGTCGTCGCCGAAGAGGAGCGACTGGGGATAGGCGTTGCCGTGCTGTTGGTCCACGTAGATGGCGCTCACCGCCTGTGCCTGCGCGCGCTCCGCGGCGCGCTTGGCCACGGCCACAACCTCGTGGCGCGATTCGAACACTCCCGGCAGGACCGGAAGGATGCCGATCACGAGCTTGGGCATGGGGCGCACGTACTCGTGGCCGTCGCGCCGCTTCACCGTGAAGTAGCCGCGCTCGAGCTCGCGCGCGGGCACATGGGCCTCCATCACCGGCGGAAAATCGGCGATCAGCTTGGCGGCGCGCGCCTGCCAGTCCTCGCTCTGCACCAGCAGGACGAAGCGGCTGCCGGTCACGTGGCCGGCGAAGTCGATGCCGTGCTCGCAAACCGATTCCACCAGGCGCGCGGTCGCGTGGATCAGCGCGTCCCCCGCGGAGAAGCCCTGCGAGTCGTTCAGGCCGCGCATCTGGTCGATCTCGATGAACCACGCGGTGAACGGGACGTGGCCGGCGAGGAGGCGCTCGAGGTGCTCATTGATCGGGACCTGGCCGGGCAGAAGCGTGAGCGGATGGGTGTAGCGCGCGGCGAGCACGCGCGAGCTTTGCAGCGAGCGCATCACGTCGCCGCTCGTGCCCATGCCGAGGTAGCGGCCCTTGGAGAGGATCACGAAGCCGTCGGAGAGGCGCCGCACGTCGGACTCCACGAGGATCGCGGTGAGGGACGTGAGGTCGAGGTCGGCCTGGACCTTGATCGGCGCGCGGTCGGCGAACTCGAGGCATGGTCGCGGCCCAAGCTTCTGCGCGTCCGGGCTCGCGCGCGAGAGCTCGAGCCATGCGCGTGACACGACGCCCTCGACGCCAGCCGGGCCTATCACCGGAATCGCGGCGAGGGTCGGTGAGCGGGCGAACCGGTCGAGCACCGAGGCGAGGCTCGCCTGGGGCGTGGCCGCTTCGACCGCGCGAACGAAGTCGTGCGCGCACGGCTCGGTCCCGGCGCGCAGCCGCGGCGCGGGTACCACCGGCACGCGCGCGTCGGCCTGCGCGCGCTCGGCTTCCGCGGGGAGCTTCCCGTCGGGGCGCTCCGCGGGGCGCCCGATGAACCAGCCCTGCCCGCAAGCGATGCCGATGTCCTTCACCACCTTGAAGTCGGCGGCGTTCTCGATCCCCTCGGCGATCACCTGCGAGGCGCTGTTCTCGGCGATGTGGTGGATCGCGCGCAGGAACTGCATCTTCACCGGGTCCTCGGCGATGCCGGTGACGAAGTGCTTGTCGGCCTTCACATACTCGGGCTTGAGCTCCGACCAGAGCCTCAGGCTCGAGAAACCCTCTCCCAGGTCGTCGATGGCGATGCGGAATCCCATCGATCGGTAGAGCATGAGGGCCTCGTGCACGAGCTGGAAGTCGAGCGTCGGGTAGTCCTCGGTGAGCTCGATCACGACGCGCGCCGGCTCGAGCGCCAGGCTCTGCAGGAAGCGCGCGGCGCGCTGCTGGTCGAAGCCGCCCTGCATGATGATCTGGGGCGAAGCGTTGAGGAACAAGCTGCCGTCGATCTTGCGCTCGGAGAAGGCGCGCAGGATCTCCTGGATGCAGAGCATGCTGAGCTCGACGAAGGCGCCTTCCTGGGTGGCCGCGGCGAAGAGCTCGCCGGGCGTCTCGAT
Organism: Usitatibacter sp.; assembly: GCA_040006115.1. Lineage (GTDB taxonomy): Bacteria > Pseudomonadota > Gammaproteobacteria > Burkholderiales > Usitatibacteraceae > Usitatibacter. Next base: position 17,683 of record JBDTXQ010000005.1, on the reverse strand, counting down.
GAGGGAGCCCTCCGGCCCGCGCACCAGCGCCTCGTAGCCGATGACGCGGCCCTCGCGAAATCCGAAGATGGGTTGGAAGACCGTGGTGAGCGCGCGGTCCGCCAGCACCTTGCGAAGCTGCCGCGAGACGTCTTCGCGGATCTCGCTCACGTGCTCCTTCATCGGCGCCGGTCCGCCGATGGCGCCGTTACGCGACGCCGTTCTTGCGTAACCATGCGAGGAGCCGGGTCCAGCCGTCCTCGGCCGCGTCCTTGCGATACGACGGGCGGTAATCGGCGTGGAATCCGTGGGGCTTGTCCGGATAGGTATGGATATCCGAGGGCTTGCCCGCCGCCTTCAGCGCGGCGCGCATGCGATCGACGCCTTCGTTGGGGATGCCGGCATCGGCACCGCCATAAAGGCCCAGAACCGGTGAGTTGATGTCCTTCACCAGTTCCAGCGGGTTCTTCGGCTGCAGCTGCGTGCCCGCGCCCTCGACTCGGCCGTACCACGCGACGCCCGCCTTGAGGTTCGGGTTGTGCGCGGCGTAGAGCCACACGATGCGCCCGCCCCAGCAGAAGCCGGTGATGGCGAGCTTGTTCGCGTCGCCGCCGTTCCTCGCCGCCCAGTCGGCCGCCGCGTCGAGGTCCGACATCACCTGCGCGTCGGGCACATTGGAGACGATCGAGCGGATGTCGTCCATGTTGGTGAGCTTGCTCACGTCGCCCTGGCGCGCGTAGAGCTCGGGCGCGACCGCGAGGTAGCCCGCCTTCGCGAAGCGCCGCGCGACGTCCTTGATGTGCTCGTGGACGCCGAAGATCTCCTGCACGACGAGCACGACCGGATGATTCTTCTTGCCTTCGGGGCAGGCGACATACGCGGGCATCTGGCCGTCCTTCACCGGTATCTTCACCTCGCGAGCATCGATGCCCCGGGTGTCCGTGGTGATCTGGGTCTGCGCCGAGACCGGCGTAACGGCCGCGGCAAATCCGGTTGCAAGTGTTGTCATGACGAAGTCGCGCCTCGTGAATCGCGTCTTGGGTTCGAAGTTGATGAAGTCGGGGTCGCGTATCGCTGTGGGCTCCCGTGCAATTATCGGCGAGCGCAGACATTATAGGTCTCGCGAAATCCCCAAACGAAAAAGGCGCCTTTCCGGCGCCCCTTGCTTGCTGATCCCGTGCTCGCGCCTACTCCCCGTAGAGCTTCTGCTTGATCTCGCGGCGCTCCTGGGCCTCGATCGTGAGAGTCGCGGTCGGACGCGCTAGCAGGCGCTGGATGCCGATCGCCTCTCCCGTCTCCTCGCAATAGCCGTAGCTGCCGTCGTCGATGCGGGCAAGCGCCTGGTCGATCTTCTTCAGGAGCTTCCTCTCGCGGTCGCGGGTGCGCAACTCCAGGGCGTGCTCTTCCTCGAGCGTGGCCCGGTCCGCGGGATCGGGGGCGAACGACAGCTCGCGCAGGTGCTCGGTGGTGGCGCCCGCGTTGTCGCGAAGCTCCTTCTGAAGCGCCACCAGGCGCTCGCGGAAGAAGCGCAACTGGGCCGCGTTCATGTAGTCCGACTTCGGCATCTTGATGAGCTCGGCCTCGGTCAGGGTCTTCGATTTGCTTGCCATTGATCCTCTGCTATCGGGTGCTTTTCCGGGCGGCGGGAGTGGTCCCGGCGGCGCCCATCAAAAGCCGGTAAGTGTAGCCCACCGGGATGGGTCTTATCAAACGATGGACACCGCCCCGATGCGATCATTCCTGGCAGTCCGTCCGAATCCCTTGTAGGTCATTGACGTCATTGACGTTTCAACGTCTCAGGAGCGCCGGGCATCGCTGGCGAAGGGCGCTTCCGAGAGGCCGCGGCAGGGCCTACTTCGGCGCCTCGGCGACCGGCCGGGTGGCAAACGCGAAACTCCCCATCCCCGCGACCGATACCGCCATCAGCGCCGCAAGCGCGCCGTTGCGCGTGAGCCCGAAAGCCAGGAGCGCCGAAAAGGAGGCGGGAGCGACCGCCTTCGCGTAGAGCCCGGCTTGGGACAGGTGGCCCAGCAAGGCGCCCAGTCCCGCACGTCCGAAGAGCTCCGCGGGTGCGGTGCCCTTCACGATGGTGAGCACGCCGTTGCCGCATCCATAGGCCGTGACGAACACGATGGCCGCGATTCCGAAGCCCTCGACACTGATGAGGGCAAAGAGCGCGAGCAGCATGAGCGCGAAGGCGACCAGGCCCACGGTCGCCGTGCGCACGCGGCTCGAGAATCCGAGCTCGGCGACGCGGCCGGCCACCTGCATGGGCCCCACGAGCATCGACACCGTCACAGCCTGCGCGGGGGTGAGGCCCGCCGTAGTGAGCAGGCTCACCAGGTGCACGGCGATCACGCCGAAGACGAAGGTCGCGATCGCGAAGCTCGCCGTGAGCCAGCGCAGGCGCCCATCGCGCATGCGCGGGGCATCGGCGTTGCCGGTTGCCGCCCCGTCGCGGGTGATGCGCGAATGCCTCGGCACGAAGATCTGGTGGATCGGCAGGCAGATGACGAGGTGCATGCCGGCGTAGATGCCGAAGGTGGCGCGCCAGCCCCAGGCCTCGAGGAGAAGATGGGAGAGCGGCCAGAAGACGGTGCTCGCGAATCCGCCGAACAGCGTGAGCGCGGTGACCGCGCGCCGGTAGCGTTCCCCGGCGTGCTGCGAGAGGGTCGCGAACGCCGGGTCGTACAGGCACGCCGCCATGGAAGCGCCGGCGATCAGCCAGCCGATCACCATGACGGCGCGACCTTGCGCGAGGGCGAGCACCGCCATCGCGGTGATCGCGAGGACGGTCCCCAGCGAAAGCACGAAACGCCCGCCGCGCCGGTCGATCGCGCGGCCCGCGGCGGGCGCGAGGGTCCCGGAGACGAGCAGGCCCGCGGTGAACGCGCCGAAGAGGAAGAGCTCGCTTACGCCGAGCTCGGCGCGCATCGCCGGCCCGAGCACGCCGATGGCGTAGAAGAGGCTCCCCCAAGAGATGATCTGGGCGATTCCCAGCGCCGACACCAGCGGGGTGAGCGGCTGCATGACCGCTCAGCGGGGCAGGATCATCGAAGCGACGCGGAACGCATGGCGCGCAGCGTCGTGAACCCTAGTTGCCTTTCGGGATCGCGCCCCCTGCAGGCAAGCCGATGCGCGAGCGCTCGATCTCTTCGCGGCTGATCGTCGTGGGGCCACCGTCGGGACCGTCGTGGCGCTTGGTGGCGATGTTGCTGCCGGTGCGGTATTGAGGTTCCGCGCGCCGCTCCCCGGACTCATTCGCCGTATCGACGGCACAGCCTGCGACGAGGAAGGATGCGGCAAGCGCTGCAAGGATCGGTTTCGTCATGGTGGCGCGAGCTTTCGCGAGGTGGAAAAAGAGCGGCCATCATAATCGGTTTAGGCGTACTTACGAATGTCCTCGATCACTTTTCCGTCGTTGGGAAGGCTGCCGGGGGCGACGAACGCCACGTCCCCGCGCACCCTCACGAGCTCGCGCAGGGTCGCCTCGATCGCGCTCGCGAGGCCGCGATCGCCTTCCGATCGCTCGACGCGAAAGGTCATGCGGTCCTCGCCCGCCTCGTTGCCGACCACCAGGCGCCCGCGCGCAAGTCCATGACGGCGAAGGACTTCGGCGACCTGGTGGGGATGCACGAACATGCCGCGCACCTTGGTCGCCTGGTCGGCGCGCCCCATCCATCCGCGGATGCGCAGGTTGGTGCGCCCACACGGGCTCGCACCGGGAAGCACCGCGGACAGGTCGCCGGTGGCGAAGCGCACCAGCGGATAGTCCGCATTGAAGGTTGTAACTACAACTTCGCCGACCTCGGCGTCGGGAAGCGGGTCACCGGTGCCGGGCCGCACGATCTCGACCAGCACCTCCTCGCTCGCGACCAGCCCCTCGCGCGCGTCGCTCTCGTAGGCGACGATTCCCAGCTCGGCGGTGCCGTAGGCCTGGTATGCCGCGATCCCACGCCCCTCGAGAAACGCGCGCACTGCCGGCATGAAGGCCTCGCCCGACACCAGCGCGCGCTTGATCGACGCCGCCGGGAGCCCGAGCTCGTCGCATTTCTCGAGGATCAGCTTGAGGAACGACGGCGTGCCAACGTAGCCCGCCGGCTCGAGGTCGGCGACGGCGCGCGCCTGCATCTCGGTCTGCCCAACGCCGCCTGGGATCACCGCGCAGCCGACGTGATGCAGCCCCGTCTCGAACATGCTCCCCGCGGGCGTGAGGTGGTAGGAAAAACAGTTGAGCACCACGTCTCCCGCCGCGAACCCCGCCGCGACGAGCGCTCGCGCCGCGTGCCAGAAATCGGCGCGCCGGCCCTCGGGCTCGTAGATCGGGCCGGGCGAGACGAAGATGCGCGCGAGGCCCGAGGGGGGTGTCGCGTTGAGGCCGCCGAATGGCCTCGCCGCCTTCTGCAGCTCGACCAGCTCGGACTTGCGCGTGACCGGCAGTGCGGCGAGAGCCGCGCGGCTCGTGATCGATGCCGGATCGACGCCGGCGAAGGCGTTGCGATAGAAGGGCGCGTTCGCCATCGCGTGCGCCACCTGCGCCGGCAGCCGAGCGAAGAGATCGCGCTCGCGCTCCGCCGGGTCGCGCGTTTCTAGGGCGTCGTGATGACGCCCCATCAGGCGAGCCAGCGCTTGCGCCGCCGGTAGTGCTTGGTCTGGCGGAAGCTCGCCCGGGCGCCGCTCGAGATGCCGAGGTAGAACTCCTTCACGTCCTCGTTATCGGAAAGCACCTTCGCGTCGCCCTCGAGAACCACGCGTCCGTTCTCGAGGATGTAGCCGAAATCCGCGAAGCGAAGCGCCACCATGGTGTTCTGCTCGGCGAGGAGGAAGCTCACCCCCTGGGCCTTGTTCAGGTTCTGCACGATCTCGAAGATCTCCTCGACGATCTGCGGCGCCAATCCCATGCTGGGCTCATCGAGCAGGATCATGCGCGGCTTGGCCATGAGCGCGCGGCCGATCGCCGTCATCTGCTGCTCTCCGCCCGAGGTGTAGCCCGCGAGCGACGTGCGGCGCTGCTTCAGGCGCGGGAAGAACGCGTAGACCTTCTCCAGGTCCACCTTGATCTCGGAGCGCGACACGCCGCGCGTGTAGGCGCCGGTCATGAGGTTCTCCTCGACGGTGAGGTGCGCGAAGCAGTGCCGCCCCTCCATCACCTGGATCACGCCGCGCTTCACCAGCTCGGAGGGATTCAGCTTGTCGACGCGCGCGCCGTCGAACTCGATGGCGCCCTTGGTGACCTCGCCGCGCTCGGCCATGAGGAGGTTCGAGATCGCCTTCAGCGTGGTGGTCTTGCCGGCGCCGTTGGCGCCCAGCAGCGCCACGATGCCGCCATCCGGAACCGCGAGCGAGACGCCCTTCAGCACGAGGATCACACGGTTGTAGATCACCTCGATGCCGTTCACCTGCAGGAGCGTCTTCGCTCGCGTGTCCACGTTGCTACATCACCTTCGAGCAGTCACGCGCCTCGAACTTCTTCTCGGCGGCGTATTTGTTCGCCGACGCCTTGATCATGGGACGCAGGAGCTTCGCATCGGACTCGTACCAGTCCGAGGTGTAGCTCCACTGGGTGCCATCCCACGTATGCACGCGCGCCTTGTGCACGCCGGCGTGATCCATGCAGGAGGTCTTCACGGGCTGCATCATCCCCTCCACGCCCAGCGCCTTGAGGCGCGCCGCGTCGAGGTTCAGGTGCTCGGCGCCCCACTGCACTTCCTCCCCGGTCACCACGCGCTTGCCGTACTTGCCCTGCGCCGAGCGGATCGCCTCGATGGTGAGCATCGCCGAGAGCATGCCGCGGTTGTAGAGCACGCTGCCGACCTCTTCCTTCTTCGCCGCGGTGCCCTGGCCCTTGTCGTAGAGGTACTTCATCATGTCCTTGTGGATCGGGTTGTCCTTTTCGGCGGAGTGGCCGAGCGCGAGCCCGTTATAGCCCTTCGCGGCGGCTTCCGCGGGAAGCACGTCGGGCTCGGCGGCCGACCACCACACGCCGTACATCTGCAGGCGCGGATACGACACCGCGATCGCCTCCTTGATGGCGGTGGAGTTCATCACGCCCCATCCCCACAGGAAGACGTAGTCGGGACGCTGCTGACGGATTTGCAGCCAGGTGGCCTTCTGCTCGACGCCGGGGTGCGTGACCGGTAGCTTCAGCAGCTCGAAGCCTTCACGTTTGGCGAGCGCCTCGAGGACCGGAATGGGCTCCTTTCCGTACGGCGAGTCGTGGTAGACGAGCGCGATCTTCTTGCCCTTGAGGCTGCCCTTCTTCTTCACGTGCTGCACCAGCATGTCGGCCGCGTCCCAATAGGTGCCGAGCATCGGGAACACGTACTTGAAGTCCGCGCCGTCCACGGAATCGGCGCGCCCGTAGCCCGCGGTGATGAGCACGATGTGGTCGTGGGGCACCTTGTCGATGAGGGCGTAGCTGATGCCGGTGGAAAGCGGGCTGAACGCCACGGGCTTCTTGCTCTTCAGGCGCTCGTAGCATTCGACGCCGCGGTCGGTCGCGTAGCCGGTCTCGCACTCCTCGTAGGCAATCCTGATGCCGTTCACGCCGCCGTCGCGCGCGTTCATAAGCTTCAGGTAATCCACGAACCCATCGGCCCATGGCACGCCATTGGGCGCATAGGCGCCGGTTCGGTACACCAGCGCGGGAACGAAGATCTCGCTGGATTGCGCCGCGGCGTCGAGTGCGATCCCGAGCGCTCCTGTCGCGGCGAGCACGAAAGCGGCTACCTTGGTTCGAGTTGCATGTTTCATGTCTTGCTCCTCCTTGTTGTGCACACGGGTAAGTCTGCTAATGCGGGAAAGGCCACAGGCGCAACTTCTCCTTCGCGATCGCCCACAGGCGCGCGAGCCCACGGGGCTCGACGATCAGGAAGAAGACGATGAGGGCGCCGAAGATCATGAGCTCGATGTGCGAGATCATCGCCGTCGACAGGCCGATGCCGAGCGCGGTCGGCAGCTGGTTCAGGGCGAGCGGCAGGATCACGATGAACGCGGCGCCGAGGAAGGAGCCCAGGATCGAGCCCAGGCCGCCGATGATCACCATGAAGAGCAGCTGGAAGGAGCGGTTCACGTCGAAGGCGAGCGGCTCCCACGACCCGAGATAGACGAATGCCCAGAGTGCGCCGGAGACGCCCACGAAGAACGAGCTCACCGCGAACGCCGACAGCTTCGAGGTGAGCGGCCGTATGCCGATCACTTCCGCGGCCACGTCCATGTCGCGAGTCGCCATCCACGAGCGCCCGATGGCGCCGCGCGTGAGGTTGCGCGCGACCAGAGCGAACACCACCACGATGGCGAGCACGAAGAGGTACTTCTGCGCCGGCGATTCGATCGGGTAGCCGAACATCGCGAGCGGCGGCGCGCTCACCGATCCCGAGGACGAGTCGTTGGTGAACCATTTCACGCGCGCAAAGAGCCAATCGATGAAGAACTGCGCGGCGAGCGTCGCAACCGCGAGGTAGAAGCCCTTGATGCGCAGGCTGGGGATGCCGAAGAGCACGCCGACCACCGTCGCGCAGACGCCCGCGAGGACGAAGATCACCAGCAGGTTCAGGTCCGGCACGCGCACCGCGAGGTTGTATGCCGCGTACGCGCCCACCGCCATGAAGCCGCCGGTGCCTAGCGAGACCTGGCCGCAATAGCCCACCAAGATGTTCAGGCCCAGGGCGGCGAGGGACAGGATCAGGAACGGCACGAGGATCGCGCGGAACAAGTACTCGCTGGCGATGAACGGCATCACCCCGAACGCGAACACGAGGAAGCCGATCACGAACACGCGGTCCTGCAGGATCGGGAAGAGCTGCTGGTCCGACGCGTAAGTGGTCTTGAACTGCCCGGTTTCTCGATAGATCACGTCACACCCGATCGATGATCTTCTCGCCGAAGAGGCCTTCGGGACGGAAGAGGAGGAAGACCAGCGCGAGGACATAGGCGAACCAGTTCTCGATGCCGCCGCCGAAGAAAGGCCCCAGGTAGACCTCGGAGATCTTCTCCCCGAGTCCGATGATCAGGCCGCCCACGATCGCGCCGGGAACCGAGGTGAAGCCACCGAGGATCACGACCGGCAGCGCCTTCAACGCCACCTGCGAGAGCGAGAACTGCACGCCGAGCTTCGAGCCCCAAACGACACCGGCGACCAGCGCTACCAGCCCCGCCACGCTCCACACGATGACCCAGATGCGGTTCAACGGGATGCCCACCGATTGCGCGGCCTGGTGGTCGTCGGCCACGGCGCGAAGCGCGCGCCCGGTGCTCGTCTTCTGGAAGAAGAGCATGAGCGCCGCCACCAGGGTCGCCGCGATCCCGGCCGCGACCAGGTCCTCCATGTCGAGGAGGACGCCGCCCGGGAACGTGCTTTCGAGGATGATCTTCGGCTCCTTCGGCATGCCGACGTTGAGCGTGTAGATCTCGCTCCCCCAGATCGCCTGCCCGAAGCCATCGAGGAAGTTCGCCACGCCGAGGGTCGCCATGAAGAGCACGATGCCCTCCTGGTTCACGAGCGGGCGCAGCACCAGGCGCTCGATCAGCCACGCGAGGGCGAACATGATGGCGAGCGTCGCGACGAGGGCGAGCGCGAGCGGCATCTTCTCCATGAGCCGCACCAGCGAGAGCGCGGCGAAGAGGACCATGGCGCCCTGGGCGAAGTTGAAGACGCCCGAAGCCTTGAAGATCAGCACCAGGCCGAGCGCCACCAGGGAATACAGCACGCCGGTGAGCAAACCGCCGAGCGCCACCTCGAGCCACTGCGGAAACTTCGTCGATCCGATCACCATGGGTGAGACCGCGCCGGCGACGAGGAGGACGAAGAACGCGACCGTGAGGTTGCGCGCGGTCGCGGTCATCAGTGCTTCACCCCGAGATAGGCGTCGATGACCGCCTGGCTCGCGCGAACCTCGTCGGGCGTGCCGTCCGCGATCTTGCGCCCGTAGTCGAGGACCACGACGCGATCGGAAAGATCCATCACCACGCCCATGTCGTGCTCGATCAGCACGATGGTGGTGCCGAACTCGTCGTTCACGTCGAGGATGAAGCGGCTCATGTCCTGCTTCTCCTCGACGTTCATCCCGGCCATGGGCTCGTCCAGCAGGAGCACCTTCGGCTCGGCGGCGAGCGCGCGCCCGAGGTCGACGCGCTTCTGCAGCCCGTACGGCAGGCGTCCCACCGGGGTCTTCCTCACGTGCGGAATCTCGAGGAAGTCGATGATCTCCTCGACTTTCCTGCGATGCGCGATCTCCTCGCGCAGCGCCGGCCCCACGCGCAGCGCCTGCAGGAAGATGTTGGATTTCATCTTCAGGTTGCGTCCGGCAAGGATGTTGTCGAGCACCGACATCCCCTTGAAAAGCGCGAGGCTCTGGAAGGTCCGCGCGATGCCGCGCTCGGCGCTATGGCGGGGATCCATGTGTTCGCGCGTCTCGCCGCGGAACGTGACGCGCCCCTGTTGCGGGCGATAGACGCCGTTGATCACATTCAACATCGAGCTCTTGCCCGCGCCGTTCGGGCCGATGATGGCGCGCACCTCGTGCTCGCGCACGTCGAAGCTGACTTCGGAAAGCGCCTTCACGCCACCGAAAGCGAGCGAGATGTTCTCCACGGCGAGGATCACCTCGCCCACCTTGCGCGCCGCGACCTGCGGCTCGGCGTCCCTCAGGTTCACGCGGCCACCGCCACGGCCTCGGGCGCGAAGGTCTTCGCGGCGTTCACCGGGAGCTCCGCGCGGATCTTGCCGGTGCGCCCGTCCTCGAAACGCACCTGCGCTTCGACCACGCAACGCTCCACCCCCGAGTAAAGGGCGTCGACGATCGTCGCGTACTTCTCGCCGATGAAGCCGCGCCGCACCTTGCGCGTGCGGGTGAGCTCGCCGTCGTCGGCGTCGAGCTCCTTGTGCAGGATCACGAAGCGGTGAATCTGGCTCGGGCAGAGCTTGGGATCGCGCGCGAGGTCGGCGTTCACCTTCTCCACGCATTCGCGGACGAGCTGGACGACCTGCGGCTTGGCGGCGAGGTCGGTGTAGCCCGAGTACGGGATGCCGCGGCGCTCGGCCCAGTCGCCGACCGCCTGCATGTCGATATTCACCATCGCGGTCGCCTCGGCGCGGTCCTGGCCGAACGCCACCGCCTCCTTGATGTGGGGGAAGAACTTGAGCTTGTTCTCGAGGTACTTGGGCGCGAAGAGCGTTCCGCCGGAAAGCTTCCCCACGTCCTTGGCGCGATCGATGATCTTGAGATGCCCGGTCGCGTCGAAGAAACCCGCGTCGCCGGTATGGAACCAGCCCTCGGCATCCTTCGCCTCGCGCGTCGCGACATCGTTCTTGTAGTAGGCGCGGAAAAGCCCCGGGGAACGCAGCACGATCTCGCCCGAGTCGAGGACGCGGATCTCGACCCCTTTCATCGGCGGCCCCACCGTGTCGGGCTTCACTTCGCCGTCGGGCTGCACGCACACCATCACCGAGGTCTCGGTCGAGCCGTAGAGCTGTTTCAAATTGATCCCGAGCGAGCGGTAGAAGACGAATAGGTCGGGTCCGATCGCTTCCCCCGCGGTATAGGCCACGCGCACGCGCGACATGCCGAGGGAATTCTTCAGCGGGGCATAGACGAGCAGGTTGCCGAGGGCGTACCTGGCGCGATCCCACGCGCCCACCGGCCGGACGTCGAGGATCCTCGATCCCACGCGCCGCGCGAGCTCCATGAAGTACCCGAACATGCGCCGCTTCACCCAGCTCGCGTCCTCCATGCGGATGGTGACCTCGGTGAGGAGAGCCTCAAGAACGCGCGGCGGGGCGAAGTAATAGGTCGGGCCGATCTCGCGCATGTCGGTGATCACGGTTTCCGCGCTCTCGATGCAATTGATGCGGAACCCGACCACCATCCACTGCGCGTACGAGAAGAGGTTCTGGCCGATCCAAGCCATCGGCAGGTACGCGAGCACCTCCTCGTCGTCGCGCAATCCCTCGAGCTCGGCGTAGGCGCGGCTCGCCAAGACCAGATTGTCGTGGGACAGCACCACGCCTTTGGGTTCGCCGGTGGTGCCCGAGGTGTAGAGCATGATCGCAGTGTCGGCGCCCGAGGCGCGCGCGATCTCGCCCTCGAAGAAGCCGGGTGTCGCACGCGCGAAGGTGCGCCCCGCCTCGGCGAGGCTTTCGTAGCTCGCGAGCTCGGGCTGCTCGTAGTGGCGCAGGCCGCGCGGGTCGTCGTACCAGATGCGCTTGAGCCGGGGGCACTGCGCCAGGATCTCGAAGAGCTTGTCGGCCTGCTCCTGGTCCTCGACCACCGCGTACTCGATCTCCGCGTTCTGGAAGACGTAGACCATCTCCTGCGCGACCGCGTCCTCGTAGAACGGGACCGGGATCGCGCCGAGGCACTGCGCGGCGGTGAGCGTCCAATAGAGGCGCGGCCGGTTGGCGCCGATCACTGCGATGTGGGCGCCGCGCGCGAGCCCGGCGCGCGAGAGGCCGCAGGCGAGCGCCTCGATCTCGTCCGCGACTTCGCGCCACGACCAGCTCTGCCAGATGCCGAGCGCCTTCTCGCGAATCGCGGGGTGCGATCCCCGCTCGCGCGCGTGCTGCAACAGAAGCTTCGGGAACGTGTCGCTCCCGGTTTCTTCCGCCATGGCTCGGTCTCCTCCGATTTGCGACTAGTGTAGCCCCGACCCCACCCGCTCATATGTCTTTTCGTTGACAATTCAGGCGTGGAAACCCTTGCCGACCTGCTGCGCGCCTCGCTCTGGACGCGATCGCTCACGCCCTCGCAAGTGGCGCGCGTGGAAGCCGAGACCCTCACGCGCGTACTGCCCGTGGGCGTGCCCGTGTGCCGCAAGGGCGAGCCCGTGGAGCACTGGATCGGGCTGATCGACGGGCTGGTGAAGATGACGAGCGTCAACCCCGAGGGCAAGACTACGACCTTCACCGGGGTCACCAGCGGTGGATGGTTCGGCGAGGGATCGCTCCTCAAGGACAGGTTGCGCAAGTACGACGTGGTGACGCTGCGCGAGAGCCGCGTCGCGTATATGCCGCGCGCCACGTTCGAATGGCTGCTCGGCACCGACATCGGCTTCAACCGCTTCCTCCTCATGCAGCTGAACGAGCGGCTCGGGCAATTCATCGCGATGGTGGAGTACGAGCGGCTGCTGGATCCGGATGCACGCGTCGCGCGCTCCCTCGCCGGCCTCTTCAATCCGGTGCTATATCCCGACCAGGCGACCGACGTCCAGCTCTCGCAGGAAGAGCTCGGCTACTTGTCGGGAGTTTCGCGCCAGCGCGTGAACCAGGCGCTCCAGGTGCTCGAGAAGGCGGGGCTCCTGAAGGTCGACTACGGACGCATCCGCATCCTCGACCTGGACGGGCTGCGCGGCTTCGGGAGCTAGCCGCCTTCGGCGCTGCCGCGCGCCTTGACGCGATAGGAGTCGAGGATCTCTTCGGCGCGACGCTGCGCGTCGAAGTCGACGTTGGAGCCGATCCACACAGCGCCACCGGGCGCCTGCACGCGGCGCGCCGAGGCATGGTGCCACCGGTACGTGCGGTCGAATGCGCGCAGCAAGCGGAAATCCAAGTGATAGACCGCGCCGGTGCGCAGGGACTCGGTCCAACGCTCGACGGCGCGCGGCAAGTCCGCGGAGTGGAGCATGTTCTGCCAGCCCTCGCCCACGAGCTGCTCGCGCGGCCTGCCGAAATACGCCGCGGTGAACGCGTTCACGAACTTGAGGAGGCCGCTCGCATCCGCCGTCCAAACCTGCAGCTCGAATGCGTCATAGAGGTCGTGATCGTTCACGGGCCGATTTTACCCGTTCTCGTGTCTTGCCACGGGCAAGTTCCCGGTGCAGAGGATGCATGCTGCAAAGCCTGCCCGTCATGAGCGCGGGCTCAGCAACAAGCAGCACGCCCCGGGGCCCCGGCCTTGGGTTCGCAGCAAGCGCCCTTGTCGGCTTCCCTCGTCTCGCCGTTGTAGAAGGGCACCGTACCGAGGCTATGGAAGGATTCCCAGGCGGTGCCCGACGGATCGTTGACCCAGTACTTGTCGGAACGTGCGTAGCAGCACGATGCGTCCTTCTCTTCGGCTCCGTCCGAGCCGGCCGCTTCGAGCCGGGCCTGGATCTCATTCAGTTCGGAAGGATGGTCCACCTGGAAACCGAGGTGGTTGATCCCCGCGGCGCCCTCGCGGTGGGAGATCGCGAAGTTGACGCGTGGATCCTCAAGCATCCATTTCGCATAGTCGTCCTTGACGACGCAGGGCTGCGTGCCGAAGAGAGTCGAATAGAAGCGAATGCTCTGCTGCAGGTCGGGAACGGCCACGTGCACATGGAATCTCTTCATGTCTTGCTCCTTGTCCGGGTCTTGTTTCGGGGACCGCAACGCGGCGCGCAATCCTCGCCGTCCCGCGCGCAGCATTTCTCGGTGAGGTAACCGAGCAACGCGTTCATCCGCGAGTAATTCGCGGAGTAATAGATGTATCGACCCTCCTGGCGCGCGGCGACGAGGTCCGCGTGCGAGAGCTCCTTCAAGTGGAAGGAAAGCGTCGCCGGTGCAATGGCGAGCGGCGCCCCTATCTCGCCTACGGACATTCCGGTGGGACCCGCCTCGACCAGCAGCCGGTAGATGGCGAGGCGCGACTCCTGCGCGAGCGCGGCGAGCGATGAAACGACGGTTGCGGCATCCATAATTCGATAATACTCGAATTATCGAATCTGACAAGCCCAGTCTTGCCCTCAGGCCGCGAGCGCCGTGGTGAGAAGGCCGTTGGTCACCGTAACCGCTCCCGACCGCGCGAGATCCTCGACAAGCCATTCGGCGAGCGACTCGGGAGAGCGCCCCAGGAACCGCTCCGCCATGCGCCTGTAGCAGCCGATGCGCCCCAAGTAGGCGGGAATGTCGGCGATCGCCATGCGGCCGCGATCGAGGAGCGCGAACACGAACATCACCTTGATCACGTGGCGCGCGTTCTTCGCGGGATCGCGCGCGTAGCCGTCCAGGCGCGCCCTCACCTTGGCAATCGCGTCCGCGGCGCCGGCGAAGGGCTTGCCGTGACCGGGGATGACGAGCGCCGGGCGCAGCCTCTCGATCGAAGTGAGCGTCGCCTGCGCCGCCTCGATGAACGGATTGGGGCCTTCCCCCGGCCAAACGAAGCCCATGCCGTTCTCCCAAAGTGCGTCGCCGGAAATGAGGATGCGTTGCGTGGGCTCCCAGAACAGGAGCGCGTCCATGTCGTGCCCGGGAGCCGCGTGCGCCTGCCATTCGAAGCCGCCGCCTTCGAACGAATCGCCCGCCGCGATCGTGTCGTCGAATTGGAAGGGATCGGCACGCTGGTCGAACTCCTCCATCCACGCGGTCTGCGGCGTCCACGGATCGATGTGCTTCGCCTCTCCCGCGGGGATCGTGATGGTGCAGCCGTGCGCGCTCGCGACCGCGGCGTTGCCGCCCATGTGGTCGGAGTGGCAATGGGTGTTGATGAGGCGCTCGAGGGGCTCGCCGTCGAGGCCCTCGGGCGCGGCGAGGCGCTCGAGCGTCTGCTCGCGGTGCGTGCAGTAGCCCGAGTCGACGAGGACGTTGTCGCGGGCGCTGAGCATCACGACCTGGTTGCAGTTCAACCAGCCGCGCACGATCACACGCAACGATGGGGGAAGCGAAGGAGCCATATAGAATTTAAGCATGAACCTGCTGCACGGCTTGCGCGTCGTCACCACCGCGTTGAACCTTCCGGGTCCCGCGGCGTGCGCGCGGCTGCGCGATCTCGGCGCCCAGGTCGCGAAGATCGAGCCGCCGTCCGGGGACCCCTTCGAGGCGTTCTGCCCCTCGTGGTATCGGCGGCTGCACGAGGGCATGGAGGTGGGCCGGCTGGACTTGAAGTCCGAGACCGGGCAGCGCGCGATGGCGAAGCTCCTCGCCGGAGCCGACCTTCTCGTCACGGCGCAGCGCGCCTCGGCGCTCGCCCGACTCGGCCTTGACGCCGCGCGCCTCGCTCGCGATCATCCGCGCCTCTGCCACGTCGCCATCACCGGCCACGCGCCCCCCGACGACGAGCTTCCCGGCCACGACCTCACCTATCTCGCCGAGCACGGGCTGGTTTCACCGCCGCAGATGCCGCCCACGCTCTTCGCCGACATGGCGGGCTCGGAGCGCGCGGTCTCCACCGCCCTCGCGCTCGTGATCGCACGAGACCGCTCGGGCAAGGGGGTTTCGGAAGGCGTGGCGCTGGCCGACGCCGCGGCCCTGCTCGCGCAACCCCTGCACGAGGGCCTCACGCGCGCGGGCGCCCTGCTGGGCGGCGGCTTCGCTGGCTATAATCTTTACGCGGCGCGCACTGGATGGGTGGCGGTCGCCGCGCTCGAGCCGCACTTCGCGCAGCGCCTCGCCGAGCGCTTCGCACTGGGGCAGATCAGCGTGGAGGCACTCCGCGACCTCTTCGCCGCCCACGATGCGCAGTACTGGGAGGCGTGGGCGCGCGAGCACGACCTTCCCATCGTCGCGGTACGCACTCCTGCCCCGAAAGAGAGCTCCTGAAATGCAGATCCAGAACCACGTGTTCCTCGTCACCGGCGGGGGCTCCGGGCTGGGCGCCGCGACCGCCGCCATGCTCGCGGCGAACGGCGGCAAGGTCGTCGTCGCAGACCTGAACGCGCCCGGCAAGGAGCTCGGCGCGACGGTGCGCTTCATCAAGACCGACGTCACGGAAGAGGCGTCGACCCAGGCCGCGGTCGACCTGTGCGTATCGGCCTTCGGCGCGATCCACGGATTGGTGAATTGCGCGGGCGTGGCTCCGGGCGAAAGGGTGGTCGGCCGCAACGGGCCGCACGCGCTCGCGGGCTTCGAACGCGCGGTGCGGATCAACCTGGTCGGCACCTTCAACGTGATCCGGCTCGCCGCGGCGAAGATGAGCGTGCAGCCCGCGCAGGCGAGCGGCGAGCGCGGCGTCATCGTGAATACGTCATCGGTCGCGTCGATGGACGGGCAGATCGGGCAGGCGGCCTACGCGGCGTCGAAGGCGGGCGTGAACGGCATGACGCTCCCCATCGCCCGCGAGCTCGCCAAGTTCGGCATCCGCGTGATGACCATCGCCCCGGGCATCTTCGATACGCCGATGCTGCAAGGGATGAGCGACGAGATCCGGGCTTCCCTCGGCGCGCAGATCCCCTTCCCTTCGCGCCTCGGCAAACCCGAGGAATACGCCGCGCTGGTGCGCCACATCATCGAGAACGAGGTGTTGAACGGGGAGGTGATCCGCCTCGATGGCGCCATCCGCATGACGGCGAAATAAGGCGCGCCGGTGGGCATCACGCCTCGACAATGGAAGGCTTTCATCCTCGCGTTCGGCACCGCCGTGACGCTGCTCTACCTGTGGGCGCTCTCCGCGTGGCCGACCTACTCGAACCCGGGGACTCTTGGCGCGCGCTTCGGCGAGCGAACCGCCAATCGCGAGGCGCCCATCGTTCGTCTCGCCCCCGGTTCCCCGCTTGCCGCCGCCGGCGCGAAGGTCGGCGACCGCGTGCGCCTCGACCACAACCGCGACGCGCGGCGCTATCTCGGCGCGGGCGAAGTAATCGGTTTGCAGATCCTCTCCGGCGGCGCCAGCACGCATGCAGACGTCTCCGCCGTGCCCGGGCCCCCAGGATTCTTCACACGGGGATTCGGCGCGTCGCTCACCGCATTCGTTTCCGCCTTGGCGCTTGCCATCGGCATCACGATCGGGTTGCGACGTGCGGACCACGCATCCATCCGCTTCTTCGCGTTGGCGATCCTCATGCAGCCGCTCAACTACGCGAACCTGCGCATCCCTTCGGGCGCGGTGGCCGATTTCCTCGACGTGCTGAACCCGTTGATCCCCTTCAGCGCGATCTATTTTTGCTTCGTGTGTTTCTGCCTCACCTTCCCCGACAGCCGCACGGGGCCATGGCGCACCCGGTTGCGCATGCTCCTGCCGCTCGCGGCCGTGGCCGCGCTCGCAATCGGTCTGTGGGGCATGGGCTACGTGCTCGGGTGGATCGACGCTTCCGTCGCGCAGGCGTTCCAGATCTATGCGATCGCGTGCGTCCTCATTTCGCTCGCCGGGCTGGTCCTCGCCTGGCGCGAGGCAACGGGCGCCATGCGCTCGCGCATCGCGTGGATCACCGCTTCCATGGGGCTCGTATACCTCTCGTATCTGTGGGGCAACGCGATGGCGCTCCTCGGTCTGACCGAGTGGGCGCAATCGCAGCAGTACCTGTCGGCGAGCGCGATCGCCGTCGGCTATTTCGGTTTGGCATACGCGTTGCTGCGCCATCGCATTTTCGATATCGGCTTCGCAGTGAACCGCGCACTGGTGTACGCCGCGCTGAGCGCGGCCATCCTCCTCGCCTTCGGCCTCCTCGAGTGGCTTTCGCACAAGGTCGTGCACTTCGAGGACCAGCAGCACAACATGCTGCTGGACGCCGGCATCGCGCTCATCGTCTTCCTCGCCTTCAACAAGATTCATCACTTCGCGGAGCAGTGGGTGGAGCGGCTCTTCTTCCACGCTTGGCACGAACGCGAGGCGGCGCTGCGCAAGTTCGTGAAGCAGGCGTCGCATTTCGCCGCGCCGGCGACGCTCCTCGAAGCGCTCGGCGCGGCGCTCGCGCGCTTTACCGGCGGCGCGAGCGCGGCGATCTACGCGCGCGGGATCGACGGCTCGTATCAACTCATTTCGGGAGGCGCGGGCGCATCCGCGTCGTTCGGCGCGGACGATCCCATCGCCGTCGGGCT
>JBDTXQ010000004.1:0-21928 GCA_040006115.1 Usitatibacter sp. | reverse complement strand
ACGGAAGGCACGTTCGTCACGCGCCCGTGCTCTCCCCGCTTGAGCTCGCGAATCCCCTCGAGGATCTCGTGGCCGATGTCGCGTTTGGGCTTAGCCCTCGATTTCCCCTTTGAGCGCGCGGAGGATGTGCGGGGAGATGTTTTCGGCTTCGTTCTTGGCATATATCGTGAGCATCCAGATGACGCGAGCAACTTGCGTAGCCACCTGTCCCTGGCATGACCAAGCTGAGGTGCAGGCTGGCCGACAATCAACTATACGTCAATGACGGAGCTCTGCGCAGGCATCCGTAATTTCTCACCCAACTGCTTAGCTGAATCCGATGGGCCGCCTCGGAGGGGAAGGAGGGTTCATCAGGCCGCGAATCGCCGATAGGATTTCCGCGATCGCCCGATCATGCGTCGCAAGCTTTTGCTCAAGCCTCGCCTCCAACTCATCCAGTCGTTTGCCGATTTCCTGGTGGCCTGCCAAGGCTGCTCGCATAGCGACGAATGCGCGGACAACATAGATCGACACATCGATCGCGGCGGTGCTGTTGAGAACGCCCGCAGCCATGATCGCGCCGTGTTCTGTGAACGCCTGCGGAAAATTGCGCCTGCCGCCCCGTCCCTGCTTTGAGGTCGCAATTTGCGACCTCAAAGCCTCGGCCTCGTCCGCCGTGAGTCGGAACATGAAGTCCTGAGGGAAACGGCCAGGATTCCGGCGTACCTGCTCGTTGAACCGCTTCGTGGTGACGCAATAGAGTGAAGCCAAATCGGAATCGAGAATGACGTTGAGCCCGCGGACTCGATGGATGCGAGCCGCCAGTTGCGTCACGTCGACTGAAGCGATCTTCTTTCTGCCCATGAGAAGCCTCCCGGAGTTGTGAAGGGACGACGCCTGCCCATCTCGCCATGACGGCGCTCCGGAGCAATGATTCGCAGACGCCATGATCTTCCGCCGGTGGCTCACTGGGCGAGCTACTCGCCGCGCGAGGCGGGCATAGCGCTGGGTTCGGTGCGCGAGACCGGGGGTGCTTTCGGGCGTTTTGCATTCGACTGATCCAGGGGATCAGCAGACTGATCCAGCGGATCAGCCGAGTGCAATGGACAGGGGAGGGCATCGAGCACGAGGCCCCATATCTCGCGCATTGCAATACGCCGGAGCAGATTGGGGTTGGTGAATACGACGCTGGAGCGCATTCCCCCCGTCGCCCCGTCAAGCCACGTCGAGCAGCGCCTTCGGATCGCGGCTTGCGATCAAAAGCAACGTGCGAGCGGCCCCGGAAGGCGCGCGCC
Organism: Usitatibacter sp.; assembly: GCA_040006115.1. Lineage (GTDB taxonomy): Bacteria > Pseudomonadota > Gammaproteobacteria > Burkholderiales > Usitatibacteraceae > Usitatibacter. The sequence continues at coordinate 20,654 of JBDTXQ010000004.1, read as the reverse complement.
GGCCCTGCTCCCATTCCTGCAGGGTGCGGACGGACACACCGAGCAGGCGCGCGAACTGCGCCTGGGAAAGGCCGGTGCGCTCCCGTATTTGGGTGACGGAAGGCACGTTCGTCACGCGCCCGTGCTCTCCCCGCTTGAGCTCGCGAATCCCCTCGAGGATCTCGTGGCCGATGTCGCGTTTGGGCTTAGCCATCGATTTCCCCTTTGAGCGCGCGGAGGATATGCGGGGCGATGTTTTCGGCTTCGTTCTTGGCATATATCGTGAGCATCCAGATGACGCGATCGACTCGTTTGACGAAGTAGATGACGCGAACCCCTCCGCGCTTGCCTCGACCGGGTGGCTCCAGCGCAGCTTGCGTACGCCGCCTGTTCCCGGCACGACCGAGCCGAGGTCCGGGTTGGCCGACAAACACAGCTGCAGCGACATGCACTCCTCGTCGGAGAGATAGCGTGCGGCGATACGGCTGAAGTGCTTGGTCTCGATGAAGGTGAACATGGCAAGTATACGTCAATGACGGAGAGCTACGCTGGCATCCGTCATTTCCCACCGGACGTGGTGGGATGTATCTGCCATTAGTTGCCATGATCCCTCCGTAGCAGCTCGCCAGGTGAGCCACTGACGGGGTCACCATCGTGGTTGCCAAGGAACTACCCGCGCGCGTGACCAACCCACGAGAAGGGCTTCATCGACGAAAGCGGGCTCGGCTATCATTCGTCCGTGGCTGGCCCAACTCTCGGCATCCTCTTCACCGTCACCACCTTCGGTGAATCCCCCGGCCCCGCGATCGGGTGCGTGATCGACGGCTGCCCGCCCGGCGACGACCGAGGGCGAGAGACTGGAGGATCCGGATCCGATGGATGCCTAGTGCCAAACTGAGCCGTTCCAGCTCTTCAATAGCCCCACGCTTCAATATCTGAAACTTCGACGCATGACGACATCGCCTACGGCCCGCGAGGCCGGCACCTTCTACCATCGAGCCTGGTATGGAGCGTCGGTCGCCGATTTTCTTAAATCGGAGCTAACGGATGTCCTTGGCGTGTTGTCGTTGCGCAATGAGTTTGATCTTACGCAGACCCAGCGCAATGCGTGGACCGAAGAAGTGCGAGTTTTGCAGGAGCAACTCGTAGGGTTGAACGGTGCTTTGTTTCTCGAATTCACCATTCCTCGAATGGGCCGAAGAATCGATGCTGCTCTGATCGTCGGTTCTATTCTGTTCGTGATCGAGTTCAAGGTGGGTGAAGTCGATTTCGATCGTGCCTCAATCGAGCAAGTGTGGGACTATGCCCTCGATCTCAAGAACTTCCATCAAGGAAGCCATGCTGTCGCGATCGTGCCGATCCTTGTCGCCACTCTCGCTTCGCCGCAGAAATTCACGTTGGTTTCAGATGCGGACCGGGTATACCAGCCGGTTTCGGTAAACAACGATGGACTGCGCTCCGTGATCGATGCCGGATTGGCGACGATTCGATCACAATCCATCGATTCGAACATCTGGGCAGCATCGACCTACCAGCCAACCCCAACCATCGTTGAGGCGGCGCGAGCTCTCTATTCGCGACACTCCGTCGAGGCCATCGCGCGGTTCGACGCAGGCGCGAAAAATCTTCGATCAACTTCATCTCGAATCGAGGAGTTAGTCGAGCTAGCGCGGCGAGAAAAGCAGAAGATTATCTGCCTCGTAACCGGCGTCCCTGGTGCTGGGAAGACACTGGTCGGGCTGAATGTTGCGACCCGGCGAGGAAGAGCTAGGCGTGAGGATCACGCCGTGTTTCTATCCGGAAATGGTCCATTGGTCGACGTCTTGCGCGAAGCGCTGACGCGCGATGAAGTCCAGCGCAAGAAGGACGTCGGAGTGGCCGTGAAGAAAGGACGCGTCGCTGAGAGTGTGAAGGCATTCATTCAAAACGTTCACCACTTTCGCGATGATGCGCTTGCAACCCAAGCGCCACCGATCGAGCACGTGGTCATCTTCGATGAGGCGCAGCGCGCTTGGAATCTTCAGAAAACTGCGTCCTTCATGCAAAGAAAGAAAGGGCGTCCGGGTTTCTCGCAGTCGGAGCCTGAGTTCTTGGTCTCCTGCATGGACCGACATAAGGATTGGTGCGTGGTCGTGTGTCTAGTCGGTGGTGGTCAGGAGATCAATACGGGCGAAGCGGGCGTTGGCGCGTGGTTAGAAGCCATTCAAAGCTCGCTTCCGAGTTGGCGCGTCTATCTCTCAGATCGTGTTGTCGGTAGCGAGTACGCCAGTGACAGCGCGATGGCGGCGATCAAGGGGCGGGAGCACGTCTATCTCGAGAGCGATTTGCATCTCAACGTGTCGATGCGGTCCTTTCGAGCTGAGAATCTTTCGTCGTTCGTCAAGGCTCTGCTTGACTGTGAGGGCCCCGCAGCGAGGGACGCACTTTCGAGTATGAAAGATCGCTATCCAGTCAGAGTCACACGCGACTTAAATAAAGCGAAGGAGTGGATCCGTGCGCGGGCGCGTGGATCGGAGCGGTTTGGCCTTGTCGCGTCATCCAAGGCGCAACGATTGAAGCCGCATGCGTTAGATGTTCGCGTGCATATCGATCCAGTCCACTGGTTCCTCAATGATCGGAATGACACGCGATCGAGCTACTACCTCGAAGATGCTGCGACCGAATTTCAGGTGCAGGGTCTTGAACTGGACTGGGTGTGCGTGACATGGGATGGGGATCTCCGCTACGCAGACGGTGGTTGGAGCTTCCATGACTTTCGCGGAAGCAAATGGGTCAACATCGCCAATCGCGACAACCGCAACTATCTACGCAATGCATATCGCGTTCTGCTGACGCGGGCTCGACAAGGAATGGTGATCTTCGTGCCCCCAGGAGACGCGTTGGACCCTACGCGTGCAGGGCGCATCTACGACCCCACTTTTGACTATCTCGTGAAACTTGGGATCCAAACGGTTTGAGCAACGGTTTCAACACATCGGCGCGATTTGGAGGACCGAAACCCGACGGTGAAGATCGTCGCCCATTCGTAGGCCGCGCGCGCTTGCGCGCGTAGGTGAAGGCGAAGCATCGTTATATTGGATCCCGGCCCAATGCCGCAACCGCGTCGGCCGGGATGACGATAAGTTGCGATTGCAGCACGCGGGATGACGGAATCAACGCGTTGAAAATGAACTGATTAACCTGTGTGGCCGTCCAAAGTGCCATATGCACGCACTCAAACGCTTTTCATCGTGGCTCCTGGCCATCGCCTTCCTCCTCCCAGCGCTCTGCCACGCGGAAAACTACTCCGACATGTGGTGGAATCCGAGCGAGTCGGGGTGGGGCGTCACGATCGCTGACCACGACACCCAGCTCTTCGCGGTCTGGTACGCCTACGACACCGACGGCTCTCCGATGTGGTTCACCGTCCCGGGCGGCACGTTCAACGCCAACCGCACCTTCTTCAGCGGCGATCTCTACCGCACGACCGGTCCCTCGTACACCGGCGCCTTCGATCCGAACGCGGTCACCACGACCAAGGTCGGTACTGCTTCGTTCGACTTCACGTCGGCAAGTGGGCCGCAGGGTTCGGCAGTCTTCAGTTGGACCATCGGATCAGCGGGGCGCACGAAGCAGATCCAGCGCTTGCCCTTCGGCAATGCGGCGGCCAACTGGGGAATCGACCACACCGACCTCTGGTGGAATCCCGCGGAGTCCGGATGGGGACTCACCCTCGCGCAGCACGGCAACAACGTCTTCGGCGCCTGGTTCACCTACGGCCCGTCGGGTCATCCGCTATTCATCGTGATGCCCGGCGTGACGATGACGTCGGCGGATTCCTTCACGGGGGCGCTCTATACAACTACAGGGCCTTCGTACACCTCCGCGACCTTCGACCCGGCCCTCGTACGCACCACTCCGGTGGGATCGGCGACGTTGCGCTTCACCGGGGATACGGGGACTTTCACCACTACTGTGCAGGGTTTGACGCAGGTGAGGACGATCACGCGCCAACCGTTCGGAGGCGTCAGCACGGCGCCTTTGCAAACCGACCCGAAGCGAGTGGAGGAAACCGCCCCCGGGGTTTCGTTCAGCGGCGCGTGGTCGCGAGCCGATCCGAGCTGGGGATGGAGCGGAGGCTCGGCGATGCAATCGACCGCCGCTGGAGCCACTACCTCGATCGCCTTCACCGGGACCTCGGTGCGCTGGATCGGCGCCCGCGGCCGCGGCATGGGAATCGCGCTGGTGAGCGTGGACGGAGTGATGGTGAGGGAAGTGGACCTCTTCGCCCATCCGACCGACGAGATCCACACGCCGATCGTCACGATCAACGATCTCAGCGCCGGGCAGCACACGCTCACGATCACCGTGTCGGGGCGCAAGAACGGCCAGGCGTCCTCGAACGTCGTGGTGGTGGATGCGTTCGATATCCAGCCGGGCACCACCGTGTCCCATTGGCAGGACACCAACCCCGACATGCGATTCAGCGGCGGCTGGACCAAGTCGAGCAATAATTTTCCGTGGAGCGGCAGCGGCGTCTCGAACCTGCCCGAGCTGCCGGTCACCGCGCAGGAAACGCAGGCCCCCGGCGAAACCCTCACGCTGCCATTCCGCGGGACGGGAATGAGCTGGATCGGCTATCGGGGGCCCGACGCCGGCATTGGCCAGGTGCGAATCGACGGCGGCGTGACGAGCGAGGTCGACATGTATTCGCCCATCGCCACATTCCAGCCGATCGTGTTCAGGGCCCTCGGGCTCGCCGACGCGAACCACACCTTGACGATCACCTCGACCGGCCGGAAGAACGCTGCTTCGAGCGCGGCCAGGGTCGTCGTCGATGCAGTCGACGTGATCACACCCGGACGGCGCTACGAGGAATACGAGCAGGCGATCACCTATGCGACCCCACCGGCCACCTTTTGGACCCCGGACAACCAGGCCCGCGTGTGGAGCGAAGGCACGACGGCGACCTCCAACGTGCCGGGCGCGACCGCGACCTTCCGGTTCACCGGGACGTCGGTGAGCTGGATCGGCTGCGAGAAGGGCAGCGCCGGCGGTGTCGCCGACGTCTCCATCGATGGCGTCTTCGTGCAGCAGGTGAGGCTCAACCAGAGCTACCCGGTAGAGGGCTACCAGATGACCGTGTTCAGGGCCGATGGGTTGACCAACGGGCCGCACACGCTCCAGGTGAAGGTCGTGAACACCGACGGGTCGTACGTCGTGGTGGACGCTTTCGACGTGAGGTAATTGGGCCCCGGCCTGCGCCGGGGTGACAGATTGACATCTGATGCGTGATGCAGTAGCATCTGATGCATGAGAACGACCCTCGACATTGCCGACGACGTGCTGCAGGCCGCCAAGGAGCGCGCCCGGCGGGAAAATCGGACCGCCGGGGAAGTGATCTCGGAGTTAGCGCGCGCCGCGCTTACGGCGCCCCCGGCGAAGACGACGAAGGCGGCGGAGCCCCGTTCGCACTATGGCATCCGGCCTTTTCCGAAGCGCGGCGGCGTCGTCACCAACGAGCTCGTCAACCGGTTGCGCGAAGACGACGCGTACTAATGCGCTCGCTGTTGGACGTCAATGTCCTCATCGCCCTCTTCGACGCGGATCACTCCCTTCACTCGCAAGCCATCGGTTGGTTCGACGAGAACGGAAAGGCCGGCTGGGCGAGCTGTCCGCTGACGCAGAACGGCTGTATCCGGATCATGTCGCAGCCGGGATATCCGAACAGCTTGCCAGTGAACGCCGTTGCCGAACGCTTGCGCGCGGCGGTTTCTCATTCACAGCATGAGTTCTGGGGAGATGACGTGAGCGCGCTCGACAAAGAGCTGATCGACTTCACGCGCGTGCACGGTCCGAAGCAACTGACCGACGTGTACCTGCTCGCCCTTGCCGTCTCGCGTGGCGGGCGGCTCGTGACTTTCGACCGGTCGTTGCCCATTTCGGCCGCGATCAAGGCGCAGAAGAAAAATCTGATCGTGATCTGATCGCATTGGATCCCGGCCATCGCTGCGATTGCAGCAGCCGGGATGACCTATAATTTCGGCATGTCCACCACCCTCTACGAAAAGCTCTGGGAGTCCCACTTCGTCCGCCAGGAGCCCGATGGCACGGCGTTGATCTACATCGATCGCCACCTGGTGCATGAAGTGACGAGCCCGCAGGCGTTCGAGGGCCTGGAGGTCGCGCATCGCAAGCCCTGGCGCATCGATTCCGTGGTGGCCACGGCCGACCACAACGTGCCCACGACAGCCGGCCGCGCGCACCACGTCATCGCCGATCCGATCTCCCGCCTGCAGGTGGATACGCTCGACCAGAACGTGGAGAAGTTCCACGTGAAGACCTATTTCGGCATGAATGATCCCCGCCAGGGGATCGTGCACGTCATCGGGCCGGAGCAGGGCGCCACGCTCCCCGGCATGACGGTGGTCTGCGGCGATTCGCACACCAGCACCCATGGCGCTTTCGCGGCCCTCGCCTTCGGCATCGGCACTTCGGAAGTCGAGCACGTGCTCGCCACGCAGTGCCTCACGCAGAAGAAGGCGAAGACGCTGCTGATTCGCGCGGAGGGCACGCTCGCCGCGGGGGTCACAGCCAAGGACCTGGTGCTCGCCGTCATCGGCCGCATCGGCACCGCGGGCGGCACGGGCTCGGTGCTCGAGTTCGGCGGCAGCGCCTTCCGCTCGCTTTCCATGGAAGGCCGCATGACCGTCTCCAACATGTCGATCGAGGCGGGCGCGCGCGCCGGCATGTTCGCGTGCGACGAGAAGACCATCGCGTACCTGCGTGGCCGGCCGCACGCCCCTCAAGGCGAGATGTTCGAGAAGGCGGCGGCGTATTGGCGCACGCTCGTCTCCGACCCCGGCGCCAGGTTCGATCGCACCGTGGATATCGATGTCGCGTCGTTGAAGCCGCAAGTCACCTGGGGCACGTCGCCGGAGATGGTGGTCTCCGTGGATGGCCGCGTGCCCGATCCCGACAAGGAAAAGGATCCCGTGCGGCGCGAGGCGATGGAACGCGCGCTCACTTACATGGGCCTCGATCCCAACGTGCCGATCACCGACATCGCGATCGACAAGGTCTTCATCGGCTCGTGCACCAACTCGCGTATCGAGGACCTGCGGGCGGCCGCCAACGTGGTGCGCGGCCATCGCGTGGCGAAGAACGTGAAGCTCGCGCTGGTGGTGCCGGGCTCGGGGCTCGTCAAAGCCCAGGCGGAGAAGGAAGGGCTGGACCGCATCTTCCGCGACTCGGGATTTGAATGGAGGGAACCGGGCTGCTCCATGTGCCTCGCCATGAACGACGACAAGCTGGAGCCGGGGGAGCGCTGCGCTTCCACTTCGAACCGCAATTTCGAGGGGCGGCAGGGCGCGGGGGGGAGAACCCATCTCGTGAGCCCGGAGATGGCGGCGGCGGCGGCGATCGCGGGGCACTTCGTGGACGTTCGGCGGGGCTAAGCGGCGCACCGGCCATGGATAAGTTCACCGTTCACACCGGCCTCGTCGTCCCGCTCGACCGCGCCAACGTCGATACCGACGCGATCATCCCGAAGCAGTTCCTCAAGTCGATCAAGAAGACCGGCTTCGGCGAGAACCTCTTCGATGCCTGGCGCTACCTGGACACGGGCGAGCCGGGCATGGACTCGCGCACGCGCAAGGTCAATCCGGACTTCGTCTTGAACTACCCCCAATACAAGGGCGCCACGATCCTCCTCGCCCGCAAGAACTTCGGCTGCGGGTCTTCGCGCGAGCACGCACCTTGGGCGCTGCAGCAGTACGGTTTCAAGGCTGTGATCGCGCCGAGCTTCGCCGACATTTTCTTCACCAATAGCTTCAAGAACGGGTTCCTGCCGATCGCGCTCACGGAGCTCGAGGTCGATCACCTCTTCAATGAGGTCGCGGCGCACGCGGGATACAAGCTCACCATCGATCTCGCAAGACAAGTGGTGATGGCGCCTTCGGGCAAGGCGTACCCGTTCGACATCGATGCCACCCGGAAGGAAAACCTCCTCAACGGGTTGGATGAGATCGGCATTACCCTCAGGCATTCCGACGAGATCAAGGCCTACGAGGAGCGGCGCAAGCGCACTGAGCCCTGGATCTTTTCGTGAAGGTCGCGTTGTTGGCCGGTGACGGCATCGGCCCTGAAATCCTGAAGGAAGCGGTCAAGGTCCTCGACGTGCTGCGCGGGGAGGGCTTGAAGATCGACACCGAGGAAGCGTTGATCGGCGGAGCGGCTTACGACGCGCACGGCGATCCCCTGCCGCAAGCCACGCTCGACCTCGTGAAGGCTTCGGACGCCGTCCTCTTCGGCGCCGTCGGCGGACCGCAATATGACACGCTGCCGCGCGACAAGCGTCCCGAGAAAGCGATCCTCGGCTTGCGCAAGGAGTGCGACTTCTTCGCCAACCTGCGGCCGGCGACGGTGTTCCCCGAGCTCGCCGACGCTTCGTCGCTGAAGAGCGAGGTGGTCTCCGGCCTCGACATCATGATCGTGCGCGAGCTGACCGGCGACATCTACTTCGGCGAGCCGCGCAGCGTGACAGGCCCGAAGGGTGCGCGCGTCGGCATCAACACCATGCATTACACCGAGGCGCAGATCCGCCGCATCCTGCACTCCGGGTTCAAGACGGCGAGTGCGCGCGGCAAGCGCCTTTGCTCCGTCGACAAGATGAATGTCCTTGAGACGTCGCAGCTCTGGCGCGACCTCGCCATCGAGATCGCGCCGGAATATCCGCAGGTGGCGCTTTCCCACATGCTCGTCGATAATTGCGCCATGCAGCTGGTGAGGAACCCGAGGCAATTCGACGTGATCGTGACCGGCAACCTGTTCGGCGACATCCTCTCCGACGAGGCTTCGATGCTCACCGGGTCGATCGGCATGCTGCCCTCGGCATCGCTCGATGCGAACGGCAAGGGGCTCTACGAGCCGATTCACGGATCGGCGCCCGACATCGCCGGCAAGGGGCTCGCCAATCCGCTCGCGATGATCCTGTCGATGGCGATGATGTTCCGCTACACGTTCGGCAAGGCCGACATCGCCGCGCGCATCGAGAAAGCGGTGCGCGCCGCGCTGGCCTCCGGGCTTCGCACCGCCGACATCGCGACGGCCGGCACCAAACCGTCCGCCACCACGGTCATGGGCACCGCGGTCGCAAAAGCGCTTTAGAACGAGAATATCGACATGAGAACCGTAGGATTCATTGGCTGGCGCGGCATGGTGGGCTCCGTACTGATGGAGCGCATGCGCGAGGAACGCGACTTCGACGCGATCGATCCCGTCTTCTTCACGACTTCCAACGTGGGCGGCGTGGGCCCGGCGATCGGCAAGCCGGTCGCGGCCCTGAAGGACGCGAACGACGTGCGCGAGCTCGCCAAGCTCGACGTGCTGGTGAGCTGCCAGGGCGGCGATTACACCAAGGCGGTCCATCCGAAGCTGCGTGCGGCCGGCTGGAACGGCTATTGGATCGACGCGGCCTCGGCGCTGCGCATGGACAAGGATGCCGTCATCGTCCTCGATCCGGTGAATCGCCCGGTGATCGACCGCGCGCTCGAATCGGGCGTGAAGGACTTCATCGGCGGCAACTGCACCGTGAGCCTCATGCTGATGGCGATCGACGGGCTGCTGAAGGCGGACCTCGTCGAATGGGTGAGCGCCATGACATATCAAGCCGCCTCGGGCGCGGGCGCGCAGAACATGCGCGAGCTGCTGCAGCAGATGGGCGAGGTGCACTTCGCCGCGAAGAGCCTTCTCGCCGATCCGGCGTCCGCGATCCTCGACATCGATCGCGAAGTGGCCGGCATCCTGCGCGACGAAGCGTTCCCCACCGAGCATTTTGGCGTGCCGCTCGCGGGAAGCCTGCTGCCATGGATCGACACCGACCTGGGCAACGGGCAGAGCCGCGAAGAGTGGAAGGGCCATGCGGAGACCAACAAGATCCTCGGGCGCGAAGCGCGTCCCGTGGCGGTGGATGGCCTGTGTGTGCGCGTCGGCGCGATGCGCTGCCATAGCCAGGGCCTCACCATCAAGATGAAGCGCGACATCCCGGTGGCGGAAATCGAGTCGATCCTCGCCAAGGGCAACGCATGGGTTCGCGTCGTGCCCAATCGCCGCGACGAGACGCTGAAGCAACTCACCCCGGTCGCGGTGACCGGCACGCTCGAGGTGCCTATCGGGCGCGTTCGCAAGTTGCGCATGGGAGGCGAGTACGTTTCCGCATTCACGGTGGGCGATCAGCTGCTCTGGGGAGCAGCGGAGCCCTTGCGAAGGATGCTCGGCATACTCCTCAAGGCTCGCGTCGCTGTAGGCGCCACCGCGTAAACCCCGGTTCCGTTAGGAAAAAGTGGTTGAAAAATGTCTCACTTAGGAGATAATGTGAAAATCCGGGTGAGATTGAAACGATAAGCCCTTGATGCAAAAAAACTTTTCACCGATCTTCCGCGCGGGGATGGGCAAAAAAATGGCGAGGACTATCAGAAGCGCAGCAGCAGTCGCGCTCTTCATGGGCGCGGCGATGGCGCAGGCCGCAGGCCTTGGAAAGCTCACGGTCATCTCCGCGCTCGGGCAAATCCTCAACGCGGAGATCGACCTGGTCTCGCTCCAGCCCGGGGAGCTCGATTCACTCTCCGCGCGCGTCGCTTCCCCCGAGGCATTCCGCGATGCCCGCATCGAGTATTCACCCGCATTGCGCCTGCTTCGTTTCACCGTGGACAAGCGACCCAACGGGCAGCCTTTTCTCAAGGTGACCAGTGCCGCGCCGGTGAACGAGCCGTTCGTCGACGTGCTGATCGAGGTCACATGGCCCGCCGGGCGCGTGCAGCGCGAATATCCCATCCTTCTCGATCCCCCGGGATACGCACAAGGGCGGCTTGCGCCGCCCGCGGTGACGGCGGCCCGAGCGCCGCGACCAGCCGAAACGCCGCCGGCCGCAGCGCCGGCGGCTTCACCTTCTACGTCCCCATCTCAGGCGACCGCCGGCGCCGGAACGCCTTCCGCGAGCGCTGAGATGCCTGCCACCGCAACGCTCACCCCGTCGGGCACCACCGCCGGCTCCGATACGTACGGGCCCGTGCAGAAGGGCGAGACGCTGCGCAAGATCGCCGAGCAGGTGAAGCCCTCGACAGTGAGCATGGAGCAGATGCTGGTGTCGCTCTATCGCGAGAACAAGTCGGCCTTCGCTGGCAACAACATGAATCGCCTGAAGACCGGACAGATCCTCAAGGTGCCCACCGCCGACGAGATCGCCCAGGTCGAAGCCAAGGACGCGAACCGCGAGATCCGCACCCAAGTCGCCGACTGGAAGGGATACCGCGACACGCTCGCGAGCGGCGTGACCTCGCTGCCCACTCGTCCCGAGACTTCCAACGTTGCTTCCGGCCGCGTGGCCTCCGCGGCGGTGACCCCGCCCGCGCCGCCGTCCACCGAAGGCAAGGACGTCCTCAGGCTTTCCAAGTCCGATGCCGGCAAATCCGGCGCGGGTAAGGCAGGAGGCGCATCGGCCGATCGCGTAAATGCGCTGCAGGAAGAGGTAACCGCGAAAGACAAGGCGCTCAGGGAAGCGCAATCGCGCGTCGCCGACCTCGAGAAGCAGATCCGCGACATGCAGCGCCTGATCGACCTGAAGGGGGGCGCGACCGCCAAGCCGGGCGACACCAAGGTCGCCGCGATGCCCGTCCCGCCGGCGCCCGCAAAGGTCGAACCCGCGAAGGTCGAGCTCGCCAAACCCGAGCCGCCCAAGGTTGCGGAGCTGAAGACCGAGCCCGCCAAGGCCGCCCCGGAGCCATTCAAGCCCGCCGAACCGCCCAAGCCCGCCGAGCCTCCCAAGCTCGCCGAAGCGCCCAAGGAGACTCCCAAGGCCGCTCCCAAGAAAGCGCCTCCTCCTCCGCCCAAGGAATGGTACGAGGAGATCAACCCGATCTACGTCGCGCTCGGCGGCGCCGTCCTCATCGGCGTGCCGCTTCTCTTCCTCTTCCTGCGGCGACGAAAGAACAGGGCTGAGGCGGGACCTTCGAGCTCGATGACGAGCGCCTTCCCCTCCGACCTGAAGCCCAACACTGGAACGGGGAAGAGCGGCGGTGGCCTGGTGGACACCGGCAATAGCTCATTCCTGACCGACTTCGACAAGACCGGCCCCGGCACCATCGACACCGACGAGGTCGACCCGGTCGCCGAGGCCGAGGTCTACATCGCCTACGGGCGCGACGCGCAGGCCGAGGAAATCCTCAAGGAAGCGATGGCGCGCGACCGGGGCCGCCACGAGATCGCGCTGAAGCTGCTCGAGATCTATCACGCGCGCAAGAGCGCGACCGCGTTCGAGACCGTCGCCAAGGAATTGCACGCGGCGGTGGGCGACTCGCACCCGATGTGGCAGAAGGCGGCCGCGATGGGCGCGCAGATCGATCCCGCCAATCCGCTCTATGCCGCGGCCGCTGCGGGCACCGCGACTTACACCGCCATGTCGCCTGCGGCATCCGCCCCTGCGCCCGCGAAGCCGAACCTCGACTTCGACCTGGAAGGCGGCGCGTCGGTCTCGGAGAGCGAAGCCCACAGCTCATCGCCCGCGCCGGATTTCGACCTCGATCTCGATGGCGGCAAGAAAGGCGGGGCGCACGCGGCCCCGGACCTGCCGTTGGAGTCCGCGCCGTCGATCGACTTCGACCTCGCGCCTTCTGCGCACGCTGCTCACGCGACGAGCGCTCCCGCCGAGGCCCACAAGGAAGAGAAGCCCGCGTTCGACTTCGACCTGTCCGGCCTCGATTTCCCGTCGTCGACGCCTGCGGCGGTGTCGCCCGCTCCCGCGGCGACCCATAGCGGGTCCATGGATCTCGCCGACCTGAGCCTCGATGCCCCCGGCACAGGCGGGGGTGGGGAGGCGGTGGGAACCAAGCTCGAGCTCGCCAAGGCCTACCTCGAGATCGGGGACAAGGATGGCGCCCGCGAGATCCTCCAGGAAGTCGCGAAGGAAGGCTCTTCGGCGCAGAGGGAAGAGGCGAGCCGGCTTATCGCCTCGCTGTAGCCCGCGCTTCACATCATTGGCGGGGCGATGCCCCGCCAATTTCATTTTGAGGATCGTCGATGCGCATCGCCCTGGGCCTCGAGTACGACGGCGCGGCGTTTTGCGGCTGGCAGACCCAGCCCGGCGGTTGCGGCGTCCAGGATCACCTGCAACAGGCGCTCGCGCGCTTTGCCGACGCGCCCACCGAGGTGACCGCCGCCGGCCGCACCGACACCGGAGTGCATGCCACAGCGCAGGTGGTCCATTTCGACACCGAGGCGCGGCGCGAGCAAGTCTCGTGGGTCCGCGGCACCAATTCGAATTTGCACCAGGGCGCGCGCGTGCTGTGGGCGCGCGACGTGGCCGCCGAATTCCACGCGCGCTACAGCGCCCGCTCGCGGACCTATCGCTATCTCCTCCTCGATGCGCCCGTGGCGCCCGCGATCCTGCGAGGGCGCGTCGGCTGGCATCATCGCGCCCTCGACGTGGCCCTGATGGCCGAAGGCATCGCGGCGCTGGTGGGCGAGCATGATTTCAGCTCGTTTCGCGACGCGCAGTGCCAGGCCAAGTCGCCGGTACGCAACCTCGCGGATGCGCGCGTCGCGCGCGAGCGCGGCCTGGTGGTCTTCACCTTTCGCGCCAACGCCTTCCTGCACCATATGATCCGCAACATCGTGGGCGCGCTGGTCTACGTCGGCATGGGCAAGCAGCCTGCCTCGTGGATCGGCGCGCTCCTCGCCGAGCGCGACCGCAGGCTGGCCGCGCCGACCTTCGCTCCCGACGGCCTCTACCTCGCGGGCGTCGAGTATGATCCGGCGTTCGGCCTTCCCGCCCCGCGCCCGCACGCGCTCCTCGACCCCGAACTGCCATGAGCCGCGAACGCACGCGCGTGAAGATCTGCGGGATCACCGAGCCCGCGCACGCGCGCGTGGCGGCGGACGCGGGCGCGGACGCCATCGGGCTGGTCTTTTACCGCGCGAGCCCGCGCTACATCCCGCCGGGCGCCGCGGCCGCGATCGCCGCGTCTCTGCCGCCCTTCGTGATGGCCGTGGGCCTCTTCGTGAACGAGCCCGCCGAATCGATCCGTCGCATCCTCGCCGAGGTGCCGCTCGACCTGCTGCAGTTCCAGGGCGACGAGGACGCGCAGTTCTGCGCGCAGTTCGGCAAATCCCATGTGCGCGCGGTTCGCATGGAGGCGGGGACCGATTTGGTAGAATACGCAGGTCGTTTTTCCCGGGCGAAGGCGTTGCTCCTCGACGCACACGTCCCGGGCCAACGGGGCGGAACGGGGCAGACTTTCGATTGGGCGGGCATCCCGCGCGATTTGCCCATTCCCCTCATTCTTTCCGGCGGGCTCACGGTGCAGAACGTGGGACGCGCGGTCCGCGAAGTGCGGCCCTGGGCCGTGGACGTGTCGAGCGGCGTGGAAGCGAGCCGCGGGGTCAAGGATCCCGCGAAGATCGTCGAATTCATTCGGAGCGTGCGACTTGAAGATGCAGGGCAACCCACCTGATTGGGCGCGATATGCGCTGCCGGACGCGCGGGGCCACTTCGGCCCTTACGGCGGCGTGTTCGTCGCCGAGACCCTGCGCGCGGCGCTCGACGCGCTCACGCTTGCCTATAGCCAGTGCCGCGAGGATCCCGCGTTCCAGGAGGAGCTCGCCTACGAGCTCGAGCACTACGTGGGGCGCCCCAGCCCGATCTATCACGCTCGGCGCCTCTCGGAGCAGGCGGGCGGTGCGCAGATTTACCTGAAGCGCGAGGACCTGAACCACACCGGCGCGCACAAGGTGAACAACACCGTGGGCCAGGCGCTGGTCGCGCGCAAGATGGGCAAGCCGCGAGTGATCGCCGAGACCGGCGCGGGCCAGCATGGGGTCGCCGCCGCCACCGTCGCCGCGCGCTACGGCATGGAGTGCGTGGTGTACATGGGCTCCGAGGACGTGCAGCGCCAGGCGCAGAACGTCTACCGCATGAAGCTCCTCGGTGCCACCGTGGTTCCCGTCGAGAGCGGCTCGAAGACGCTGAAGGACGCGTTGAACGAGGCGATGCGCGACTGGGTCACGAACGTCGAGAACACGTTCTACATCATCGGAACCGTCGCGGGCCCGCACCCGTACCCGATGATGGTGCGCGACTTCAATTCCGTGGTCGGCAAGGAGTGCGTAACGCAGATGCCGGCGATGGTGGGCCGCCAACCGGACGCGATCCTCGCATGCGTGGGCGGCGGCTCCAATGCCATGGGCATCTTCCATTCGTACATTCCGAACGAGGCCGTGAAGCTGATCGGAGTCGAGGCGGGCGGCCTCGGCCTCGAGACTGGCAAGCACGCGGCGTCGCTCTCCGCCGGCAGGCCGGGCGTGCTGCACGGAAACCGCACGTACCTCATGCAGGACGCCGACGGGCAGATCCAGGAGACGCATTCCATCTCCGCGGGCCTCGACTATCCCGGCGTCGGCCCCGAGCACGCCTGGCTCAAGGACACCGGCCGCGCGCAATACGTCTCGGTTACCGACGACGAGGCTCTCGCGGCATTCCATGCGCTCTGCCGGCTCGAAGGCATCATCCCCGCCCTCGAGTCGAGCCACG
Source organism: Usitatibacter sp. (assembly GCA_040006115.1). Classification (GTDB taxonomy): domain Bacteria; phylum Pseudomonadota; class Gammaproteobacteria; order Burkholderiales; family Usitatibacteraceae; genus Usitatibacter. The sequence goes on along the minus strand of JBDTXQ010000004.1, from coordinate 5,113 downwards.
CGCTCGCCTACGCGATGAAGCTCGCGCCCTCGATGCGGCGCGAGCAGATCCTGCTCGTGAACCTTTCGGGACGCGGCGACAAGGACATGCACACGGTTGGCAAGGCTTCCGGGATCGTGTTCTGAGCGCGATGAGCCGCATCACCGCCACTTTCGAGCAGCTCGCCGGGAATCGCCGCGCGGCGCTCATCCCCTTCGTCACCGCCGGCGACCCGAGCCCGCGCGAGACGGTGCCTGTGATGCACGCGCTCGTGAGCGGGGGCGCCGACGTGATCGAGCTCGGCATGCCGTTCTCCGACCCGATGGCCGACGGGCCGGTCATCCAGCGATCGTCGGAACGCGCACTGAAGCACGGCGTGGGGCTGCGCGACGTTCTCGCCGCCGTCGCCGAGTTCCGGCGCGACGACAAGCGCACGCCGGTCGTGCTGATGGGCTATGCGAATCCGATCGAGCGCATGGGGCTCGCGGAGTTTGTCGCCGCCGCACGCGCCGCGGGCATCGACGGCGTTCTGATCGTCGACTATCCGCCCGAGGAGAGCGCCGACTGGCTCGCCGCGCTGGAAGGCTCCGGCATCGACCCCATTTTCCTTCTCTCCCCCACTTCCAGCGACGCGCGCATCGACCTCGTCTCGCGCGTGGCGCGCGGCTACATCTACTACGTCTCGCTGAAAGGCGTGACGGGCGCGGCCAACATCGACACGCGCGACGTCGAGGCGATGGTCGCGCGGATCCGCGCGCGCACCAAAGTCCCGGTCGGCGTGGGCTTCGGCATCCGCGACGGCGCGACCGCGCGCCGTGTCGCCCGCATCGCCGACGCGGTCGTGATCGGCAGCCGCATCGTGCAGGAGATGATCGACGCGCCCGACAACGCCCCGGCTCGCGCCGAGGCGGTGACGCGCGAATTCCGGACCGCGATGGATGAAGCGACGGTGAGCGCTTGAGCTGGTTCCGCAAGCTCCTCCCGCCCAAGATCAAGCGCGAGGGCACGCAGCAGAAGAAGGCCGTCCCCGAGGGCCTGTGGAGCAAGTGCCCGTCGTGCGAGGCGGTGCTCTACTTCACCGACCTCGAGAATAACTTGCATGTCTGCCCGAAATGCGGGTTCCATAACCGCTTGTCGGCGCGCCAGCGCCTCGACCTCTTCCTCGATTCCGAGGGACGCGCCGAGCTCGCCTACGAAGTGGCGCCGCTCGATCCGCTCAAGTTCAAGGACAGCCGCAAGTACAGCGAGCGCCTGATCGAGGCCGAGAAGGAGACGGGCGAGACCGACGCGCTGGTGGTGATGCAGGGAGCCGTGAAGAATGTCCCGGTCGTTGCCGCAGCCTTCGAGTTCGGCTTCCTCGGCGGCTCGATGGGCTCGGTCGTAGGCGAGCGTTTCGTGCGTGGCGTGCAGGCCTCATGCGACGAGGGGTTGCCGTTCCTCGTCTTCACCGCGACCGGCGGCGCACGCATGCAGGAAGGGCTCCTCTCCCTCATGCAGATGGCCAAGACCACCGCCGCGCTGCACCAGCTTTCCGCCGCGCGCCAGCCCTTCATCTCGATCCTCACCGATCCGACCATGGGCGGGGTGTCGGCGAGCTTCGCCTTCATCGGCGACGTGGTGATCGCGGAACCGGGCGCCCTCATCGGCTTCGCGGGGCCGCGCGTGATCGAGCAGACCGTGCGCGAGACGCTCCCCGAGGGCTTCCAGCGCTCCGAGTTCCTGCTCGAGAAGGGCGCGATCGACATGATCGTCGACCGCCGCCAGCTGCGCGACAAGGTGGCGCGCCTCGTGACGCTCCTGAAGCGCGAGCCCGTCCCCGAAGCTTGAGCCGCACGCTCGACGACTGGCTCGCCTACGTCTCGGCGCAGCATCCCGCGGCGATCGCCCTCGGGCTCGATCGGGTGCGCGAGGTCGCGAGCCGCATGGGCCTCGCCAAGCCGCCGATCGCGATCACGGTGGGCGGAACCAACGGCAAGGGTTCGACCTGCGCATTCCTCGAGACGATTCTCGTCGGGGCGGGATACCGCGTAGGCCTTTACACCTCGCCCCACCTGCTGCGCTACAACGAGCGCGTGCGCCTCTCGGGCGAGGAGGCGAGCGACGCGGTGCTGTTGGAAGCTTTCGAGCGCGTCGAGGCCGCGCGCGGTGCCACGCCGCTCACCTACTTCGAGTTCGCAACCCTGGCGGCGCTGCTCGCCTTCGCGGCGGCCGAGGTCGAGGCCGCGATCCTCGAGGTGGGGCTCGGCGGGCGGCTGGACGCAGTGAACATCGTCGACGCCGACGTGGCCTGCGTGGTGAGCGTTGACCTCGACCACCAGTCTTACCTCGGGCCGGACCGCGAATCGATCGGCTTCGAGAAGGCGGGAATCTTCCGCGCCGGGCACCCGGCAATCTTCGGCGACAACCAGCCCCCGCGCCGCCTCGTCCAGCACGCGCAGGAGATCGGCGCGGACCTCATGCTGCTCGGGCGCGACTTCCGCTACGAGGCCCACGAGCGCCAGTGGGACTTCATCGGACGCAAGGGCGCCAAGCGCGCGATGCCGATGCCGGCGTTGCGTGGGCGCTGGCAGCTGAAGAACGCGTCGGTCGCTCTCGCGGCCCTCGACGAGGTGGGCGAGGGACTGCCGGTCTCCCTCGGCGAGGTGAAGCGCGGCCTCGCGCTGGTGCGCCTTCCAGGCCGCCTCCAGGCGCTCCCGGGGCGTCCCGGCGTCGTTCTGGACGTCGCGCACAATCCGCACGCCGCGCGCGCTCTCGCCGAGGGCCTGGGCGAGATGGGCTATTACGAGAACACGCTGGCGGTGTTCGCGATGCTCGCCGACAAGGACATCGGCGGCGTAGTGGACGCCATGCGCGAGCGCGTCGACCGTTGGTTCGTGAGCGCGGCGGACGTGGAGCGCGCGGCGCCGGGCGCGGAGGTGGCGAAGGTCCTCGCCTCCCGCGGCCTCGGGGATCTCACGCGCACCTTCGCCACCATCCCTGCGGCGCTCGCGGCGGCGCGTCGGGAAGCGGGCCCGAATGATAGAATTGTCGTATTCGGTTCGTTCCACACCGTGGCGGAGGCGCTGCGGTCCGCCAGCTAGGCTCACATGGCGCCTCCTGCGTCCCCCGAAGCAAGCGACATCCGGCGACGCGGCCGGCAAAGACTGATCGGAGCCATCGCGATCGCGGTGCTGCTCGTGGTCTTCGTGCCGATGATCCTCGATTCGGAGCAGCGCTCCGCGCGCACCAACCCTCCGCTCGAGATTCCCCCGCGCCAGAACGCGCCTGCGCTGCCCCCACCTGCGCCCGTGCCCGTGGCCGTGCCCGCGGCTGAGCCGCCGAAGGGCGGGTCGCCCTCCGAACCGGCGAAGAAAGCCGACGCGGCACCCAAGGCGGCCGCGCCCAGGCTGGAGGGCTTCGCGGTGCAGGTCGGCGCATTCAAGGACGAGGAAAAGCTCGCGCAGGCGCGCGACAAGCTCGCCGCGGCGCGCATCACTCACTACATCGAGCGCGTCGGCACGTCCTCTGGGGGACTCACCCGCCTGAGGGCCGGCCCCTATTCCACGCGCGAGGCCGCCGAGCAGGCGCTCGCCGCGCTGAAGGCTGCCGCGCTCGAGGGGCAGGTGGTGCCGCTACCATGACGCCTGGAATTGGGCGTTTTCGCCCCGATGTAAGGCCTTCGCATACACTATGCGCGGGTCGCCGGCCGGAAAAGGAAGCCTGAAGCGATGTGCGGAATCGTTGGGGTCGTGGCGCGCAGTCCCGTGAACCAGCTGCTCTACGACGGGATGACGGTGCTCCAGCATCGCGGCCAGGACGCCGCGGGCATTGTCACGGCCGAGGGCCACAGCTTCCACATGCACAAGGGCAAGGGCCTTGTGCGCGACGTGTTCCGCACGCGCGACATGAGGAACCTGGTCGGCCACATGGGCATCGCCCACTGCCGCTATCCCACCGCGGGCTCCGCGGCCTCGGAAGCCGAGGCGCAACCCTTCTACGTGAATTCCCCGTACGGGATCGTGCTCGGCCACAACGGCAACCTCATCAACGCCGAGGAGCTGCGGCGCGACCTCTTCGTCGCCGACCGCCGCCACGTCAACACCAATTCCGATTCCGAGATCCTGCTGAACGTGCTCGCGCACGAGATCCACGACGCGAGCGCGGGGCGCGAACGGTTGAATCCCGACATCATCTTCGCGGCGGTGGCCGGCGTGCATCGCCGCGTGAAGGGCGCGTATGCCGTGGTCGCGATGGTCGCGGGCCACGGGATGCTCGCTTTCCGCGATCCGCACGGCATCCGCCCGCTCATCATCGGCCGCGCCGATACCGAGAAGGGCGTCGAATTCCTGGTGGCCTCCGAGAGCGTGTCCGTCGATACGCTCGGCTTCAAGGTGATGCGCGACGTGGCGCCGGGGGAGGCGATCCTCATCGACGAGAGCGGCAACTTCCACAGCCGCCAGTGCGCGCAGGACCCGGAGCTGAACCCATGCATCTTCGAGTACGTGTACCTCGCGCGCCCGGACTCGGTGATCGACGGCATCTCGGTGCACGAGAGCCGCCGCAACATGGGCATGAGCCTCGCCGACAAGATCGAGTCCCTCGGCTTGAAGGACCAGATCGACGTCGTGATCCCGATCCCCGACTCGAGCCGCCCGAGCGCCCTCGAAGTGGCGACGAAGCTCGGCAAGCCCTACCGCGAGGGCTTCATCAAAAACCGCTACATCGGCCGGACCTTCATCATGCCGGGCCAGGAGATGCGCCGGAAGAGCGTGCGCCAGAAGCTGAACGCGATGGCGAACGAGTTCCGCGGCAAGAACGTCCTGCTGGTGGACGACTCCATCGTGCGCGGGACGACAAGCCGCGAGATCGTGCAGATGGCGCGCGAGAGCGGCGCCAACAAGGTGTTCTTCGCCTCCGCCGCGCCGCCGGTGCGCTTCCCGAACGTCTACGGGATCGACATGCCCACGCGCGGCGAGCTCATCGCCACCGGGCGCACCGAACCCGAGATCGCGCAGGCGATCGGCGCGGACGCGGTGATCTACCAGGACCTCGAGGCGCTGATCGACGACGTGCGGCGCCTGAATCCCTCGATCAGGAAGTTCGACTGCTCGTGCTTCGACGGCATCTACGTGACCGGCGACGTGTCGCCGGAATA
>JBDTXQ010000003.1:0-23719 GCA_040006115.1 Usitatibacter sp. | reverse complement strand
CTACGAGGAGGCGTTCAACGCCGCGGACCGCGCCAACATCGCCGCCAAGCTGGGCCTCGCCGAATGCATGGACGAGGACCTCGAGCTCGCGCAATCGCTCTACGCGCTGCTGCACGCGGCGGAAGTCGACATGACGATCTTCTTCCGCGCGCTCCCGTCGCTCGACGTGCGCATGCCCACGCTCGCGCCCTTCGACGACGCGTTCTACGACGAGGGAAAGCGCGCCGCCCACGAGGGCGCGTTCGGCGAATGGCTCACGCGTTACGCAGTGCGGGTCCGCAACGATCCGCTGCCGGGCGCTGAGCGGCGCGCGCGCATGGATGCCGCCAACCCACGCTATGTGCTGCGCAACTACCTCGCGCAGCAAGCCATCGAGCGCGCCGAGCAGGGCGACCCCGCGGGCATCCACGAGCTTCTCGAGGTGCTGCGCCATCCGTACGAAGAGCAGCCTGGACGCGCGGCGTTCGCGCAGCGGCGCCCGGATTGGGCGCGCGAGCGTGCCGGGTGCTCCATGTTGTCCTGCAGCTCCTGAGCTCTTTCGCTTTTCAGGTGGGCCACATGGCGCTCGCCACATCCAGAAGCACGCGCCGCCCGTAAGTCCGGCAGTGCATGCACTCCGCGGTCATGTGTCCGCGGGAATACTTAAAGGACTTCCCAATGAAAAATCGCAACCTTCTCGCCGTGAGCGTAGCTCTGGCCCTTTCCTCGTTGTCGGTGAGCGCGCAAGTGATGGTAGGCGGCGCGGCAATGTATTCGAACAAGGACATCGTCGACAACGCGATGAACTCCAAGGACCACACCACCCTGGTCGCCGCGGTCAAGGCCGCCGACCTGGTGCCGACCCTCAAGGGCGCCGGTCCCTTCACGGTGTTCGCGCCGACCAACGAGGCGTTCGCCGAGCTTCCCGCCGGCACCGTGGACTCGCTGCTCAAGCCCGCCAACAAGCCGATGCTGACACAGGTGCTCACGTACCACGTCGTGCCCGGCAAATGGGACGCGGCGGCGCTCAACACCAAGATGATGGCCAACGGTGGCAAGGCGTGGCTGAAGACCGTTGAAGGCGAGAACCTCTGCGTGACCTCCGAAGCCGGCCAGCTCGTGGTGACCGACGCCAAGGGACAGATGGCGCATGTGACCATCGCCGACGTGACCCAGTCGAACGGCGTGATCCTCGTCGTCGACAAGGTGCTGATGCCGAAGGCGCCCGTGGCCATCGGCGCGAACCGCCTCGACAAGAACCCGGGGTAAAGCGAAGGAACGGGGGAAGTTCGTGCCCGCCGGCGGGCCTCCCCCGAACGTTCCCTCCCTCGACGGGGTCTGACTCCCATGACGAAATGGCGCAAGACCGCGATCTGGGCTCTGGCGATCGCCGTCCTCGCCGTGGCCGCCGGCGCGTTCGCGCTGCCGCGCCTTGTGGATCCGGACCGCCTGAAACGAGTGGCGCGCGACAAAGCCGCGGCCGCGTGGTCGCGCGAGCTGTCGATCGGCGACGTAACGCTCACGTTCCTGCCGATGCCCGCACACCACGCCGAGCGCGTCGCGCTCGCCAATCCGGCCTGGGCAAACTCCCGACAGCTCTTCACCGCGGAGAGCGTCGACGCGCGCCTCGCGCTGCTTCCCCTCCTCCTCGGCAAGGTGCGCGTGAAGAGCCTCGACCTCGACGCGGCGCGCGTGAATCTCGAGACCGCGCCGGACGGGGCGAAGAGCTGGGACCTTGCAGCAGGCGCGAACGCGAAAACCACCGCAAGCGCCGACACCAATCTCATGGATGTGACCGAGGTCACCATCCGCAACTCCGACGTGACCGAGCGCTCCAAGGGCGCGACGACGCTCCTCCACATCGAGGAGGCGAACGCGCAGGCCGAGCCCGGGCTTCGCGACGTGCGCATCGACGCGCGCGTGCTGCGCAATCGAAGGCCGGCCACCGTGAAGGCGTCGTTCGCGGATCTCTCGGGCTTCGGCAACGAGGGCGCGACCACCGAAGGCCGGATCGATCTCGATTGGGGAAAGTCGCAGCTTGCTGTGGCGGGACGCCTGCCGATCGACGCGGCGATGAAGGGTTACGCGGTGAGCGCGGACCTGAACGCGGTTTCGCTGCACGAGATGGCGGCGTTCTTCGGCGACAACCGCCTGCCCACCGCGCCGGCCAAGGCGCACATCACGGCGCGCGAGTCCCAGGGCAAGGTCGAGGTGGGCGAGCTCTCCGTCGCGTTCGGCCAGCACGTCGTCACGGGCCGCGGCGAGATCTCGCGCGTCGGCGCGAAGACCCTCGTGAACGGCCGGCTGGAGAGCGCACGCGTGGATTGGGAGAAGGCGCTCCTCGAGCTCGGCTATCCGGCGCTGCCGCCCCTTGCGCCCGACGAGCTTTTCCACGAGAACCCGCTCGGCTGGCCGTTCCTCGCCTCGCTCGAAGGCGCCGAAGGCACCGTCGACCTGAAGCTCGGCTGGTTGCGGATTCGCAACGGCGTGGAGATGAAGAACGTGAAGGCGCGCGCCGCCTTCGTGGGCGACCGAGCGGACGTGAACCCCTTCTCAATGGAGCTCCTCGGCGGATCGGCGAACGGAAACTTGCTCCTCGAGGGACGAAAGAAGGCGCTGCGCCTGAATTTCGACGGGACCCACATCCTCCTCGAGCGCTGGTTCCAAGAGCGCGGCCGCAAGATCCCCCTCACCGGCGGGCCGATGAAGATAAAGGCGACGCTCAGCGCCACGGGCGGCACGATGAAGGCGCTGGCCGCGTCGGTTAGCGGGCCCGTCACCATCCACATGGGGCCGGCGGTGTGGTCCTCCGAGAAAGCGGCGCACGCGCAGGACGTGATGGCGAGCGCTTTCTCGGGGAAGAATTCGGCGTCGATCGATTTCGAGTGCGTCGGCGCCTCGCTGCCTTTCGCCTCGGGGCGCGCGAGCGCAAAGTCGATCATCGGTGTGAGCAGCACCGTGAGCAACCTCCTCACCTCGGGTTACGTGGACTTCCGCGAGGAGACGCTCGAGCTGCGCGGCCGCGTGCAGCCCAAGGCGGCGACTGTGGGACTCGCGGCGATCGCGGGCGACATCCGCATCGGCGGCAAGCTGCGCGCGCCCCACGCGAGCCTCGATCCTGTTTCCACGCCGGGGGTCATCGCGCGCGGCGCGGCGGCCATCGCCACGCTCGGGCTGAGCGCCGTCGGCACCGCCGCCGCCCGCTCGGCGGAAGCCCGCAAGACCGATCCCTGCGAGCTCGTCTTCGAGAAACCCTGAACCGCGGACAGACCTCGGTTCAGCGAAGGTACTTCGCTTCGAGGCTGCGCATTCGCGCGTCGCCCTGCAGGTCGATGATGTCCTGCACCGAAGGCAGCGTCGCGTCGACCTGGGCGATGCCCCCGTCGCGGCGGATCTGCTCGAAGACGCGCTGCATGGCGCCCGCCGACGCGCGGATCGCGTGGTTGCCGTAGATCACGAGCCCGACCCTGCCGAGAGCGGCGATGTCTTTCTCGGTGAGCTGCGGGTAGGCGGTCGGCACCAGCACCAGCGGCACGGTGCCCTTCCAGGCGCGCACGAATTCGAGGATCTCGTCGGGGGTCTTCCGCTTCGAGTGGATGAGGATCGCGTCGGCGCCGGCTTGCGCGTACGCCATCGCGCGGCGCTGCGCCTCGACCTGCCCGAGCCCCGCGATCAACGCCTCGACGCGCGCGATGACGGTGAAGCGCGGATCCGCGCGGGCGGAGCAAGCCGCGGCGATCTTTCCCTGGAACTCCTCCACGCGCACCAATTCCTGCCTTGCATCGGCGCGCAGGCTCGTGTCCTTCGGGAAAGTCTTGTCCTCCATCACGATCGCCGAGGCGCCCGCCGCCTCGAACTGCGGCACCGCGTAGCTCACGTTTACCGCGTTGCCGAAGCCGGTGTCGATGTCGGCAATCAGCGGCACCGACACCGCGGCGGCGATCGCCCGCATCATGTCGACGTGGGTCGCGAGCGACAGGATGCTCGCGTCCGGCACGGCGTAACTCGCGGAAAGCTCGAAGCCGCTGCCCCAGATCGCGTCGAAGCCCGCGCGCTCGGCGAGCAGCGCCGAGAGCGGGTTATGCGCCGCCATCGCATGCGTGAGCACGGCGGAGGAAAGCTTCGCGCGGAAGGCTTCGTTGCGCGTCACAACGCGATATCCAGCGTCCGGTAGCCCACGCGCACGCTGCCGACCTTCACCTTGAGGGTGCCCTTGCCCGCGGCGACCAGCGTCACGAACTTCTCGTGCACGTTGCCGCGCGTCCACGGAAAGAACACGTTGGCGCCGCTGTAGAGTCCCTGCCCCCAGCCGTCGAGATGGCCGACCTCGACCACCGACTCTGCGGGCGCGGCGAGCGTCACTGCCTTGCCCTCGACGGTAAGGCGCATCGGCTCCGAGATCGGCAGGCGCTTCGCCGAGGTGAGGCCATACGTGCCGAGGTAGCCGCGGTTCACGACGCGAAGCTCGATGCGCGTGTGGTCGCTGCCGAGTTTTTCCTGCTTGACAACTTCGATTGCGACGCGTGGGATCAGCGCGGCAACGCGCAGGAACGCGCGACTCTGGGAAGCGCATATCCCGGCGATCTTCTCGTAGGGCGGGTTGGAGATGCCGACCCGCGTGTCGAGTCCGCCCACTTCGACGTCGCCCAGCTGCGGATGCTTCACCTTGCGCCACTGCCCGAAGACGCGCCCCTTGTTCACGTCGCGATCCCACTTCGCCAAGGCGACGAAGTCCTTGCGGTCGAGGCGCGAGTAGACGTCGACGAACGGCTTCTTCCTCTCCACGCCGATCTGCGTGAACAGGTCCCACAGCTCGATCACGTAGGCGAGCGCGCCGCGCTGGTGGTAGGCGTAGTCGGTAAGGTCGCCCTTCAGCGGCTTCTCGGGCTGGTACAGGAATTCGTGGAAGCCGCTCACCGTGGGGTAGCCCGTGAACTGCGTCATCCACGCCTCGACCTGGCGATAGATCGCGAGGTCCTGCTGGTCCATCTTGTCGTCGGGCTTGTCGCCGAGGGGCCGGATCAGCACCCCGCCGAAGGTGTGCAGGTTCAGCCAGCACATGATCTCCGGATGCGCCGTGGCGAAATCCATGATGGCGCGCGTTTCCGGCGCGCTGCCCGGGTAATGCCCTGCGCCTTCCTGCTCGTGGTCCGGCGCCCAGCTGTAGGGGAAATTGCGGTTGAAGTCGTACTGGTTGTCGGAGAGGAAGTACGGGTCGGGGATGCGCCGGCCGTCGTAGTTGACGATGCGCCCCTCCGGATAGAGCTTGTAGTACGGCGGCGCGTCCTCGGGCGTGCGCGGCACCATTACGCCAGGGAAGTCCGCGAGCTCGACCAGCTCGCCGTCGTCGCTCGGCTGACGCATGAAGCCGATGGTGCCGTCGCCGTCGAAGTCGTGCGCCTCCCAGTAGGCGTGGCCCTTGTGCAAGCGCGCGTCGACGGGGCTCGAGCGCACGTAGCGCCCGCTCTTCAGCACCGCCTCCGCCCCATCCGGGGAGATGCGCGGCACCACGTAGAAGAGCGACTCCTTGATGGCCTCGGCCATGTGCGCGGGCAGGTCGTCGTTGCCGTCCTTCCTCACGCCGGCGTGGATATTGATGACGTCCTCGGCGATCGCCAGGGCCACGCTCGAGCCGCACACTTCCGTCGCGTGCATGTTGCCATCCACCCAGACCGCGGGGCGCGCCTCGTCGGGGTTGCGGCCTATGGTGAGCATCGGGATGTCGCGGCCCTCCGGCGTCCTGCCGATCGGGGAAATACGCACCAGCCCGGGGTGGGCGCCGGCCCAGTCAACCAACTGCCGGGTGAGCTCGTTGTAATCGAGGTATTTCGTCCGGAACATGGGGTTATTTGCCCTTCCTGGCGGAAAGCGGACTATACCTTCGGCGAGGGAATTGCGAGTTGTAACAACCCTTGCGAGACGCCCGGAAGTTCGGTAAATATCAACCACGTTCCACGCAAGGAGTCCCTCATGAACAAGCCGCTTTTGACCGCCGCATTCGCCGGCGCGCTGGCTTTGGCCGCGATTCCCGCGTCGGCCTGCGATCCCATTCCGGGCGCCCTGATCGGAGGCGGCATCGGCGCCGCCATCGGCAACGCGCCGGGCGCCGCGATCGGCGCCATCCTCGGCTCGGCGATTTCCGGCAGCGCGCCGTGCTACACCTACGGCGATCGCGCGTATGTCGAGCCGCGCGTCGCCTACGACCGCGGCGGGTACTACGACCGCGGCGGAGCCTACGATCGCGGCGGATACTACGAGCGTCCGCGCGAATACGCCGAGCGCCGCTACGATGCGCCGCGCGAATACGTGGACCGCCGCTACGAAGGGGAGCCGCGCTACGTCGAGCGCGCGTACTACGCCCCGCCCGCCCGCGTGTACTACGAGCCTGCACCGGCGTACTACGCGCCCCCGCCCTCGTATTACTACGGCCCGGCGCTCGCCGCGGTGGCCATCGGCGCGCTCGCCTATCCGCGCTATTACTACGGCCGCTCGCACTATCGCCGCTGGCGCTAGCCGCTTGCCCATTGAAACCCTGGAAAAGCCCCGCGACGCGGGGCTTTTCCTTGGCAACCCAGGTCAACTGCCATAGTCCTACAGCCGTTGAATCGCGAAGACCCTGGAGGAAGAAATGCGCTACGCATTGATCGGGCTGTTGATGGCGGTCACCTCGGCCACTGCCGCCTTTGCCCATGTGAACGTGAGCATCGGGATCAACATCCCGACCTATCCCCGCTTCGCGGCCGTGCCGGGGTATCCCGTGTATTACGCGCCCACGGTCGATGCCAACTATTTCTTCTACGACGGCCTCTACTGGGTCTTCGAGGACGACCAGTGGCTCGCGAGCTCCTGGTACAACGGACCGTGGCGCGTGATGGGCCCCGAGTTCGTTCCCGTCTACCTCTGGCAGGTGCCGGTGCGCTACTACCGCCGCCCTCCCGCGTATTTCTACGGATGGCGCCGCGACTACGCGCCGCGCTGGGGCGACCATTGGGGCCGCGATTGGCAGGATCGCCACGGCGGCTGGGATCGCCGCGACAACCGCGCGCGTTACGCGCCCGCGCCGCTGCCCACCTACCAGCGCCAGTATTCGGGCAACCGTTATCCGCACGCCGAGCAGCAGTCTCAGCTTCACTCGCAGAACTATCGCTATCAACCACGCGAGCAGGCGGTGCGCGAGCATTACCAGCAGCAGGGCATCCAAGAACAGCCGGAGCAGCAGAACCCGGCACGGCGAGCGGAGCACGGGCGCGGGCAGGGCGAAGGAAACCGCGGCCGGCACGAAGGCCGGGGGCACGACCGCTAACGAGGCCTCCGCATGATGCCCGCATGACGGTGGTGCTGCGCGACGCGCGATGCGGGCTCACCTTCCCTGAGCGTGCGTTCATGTCCCGCTCCCCGGGCGAATCCCGCAATCGGCGACAATGGACTCCCAAACGCGAACGCAAGCGGGAGAAGACATGGCGCGCAGCATCCTCGAAGAAAACCGCATCCACCCCGCGATCCGCGAGAAAGTCTCCGGCTTCCACGCGGCCATCGTGAACGAGGTCGAGGCGGCGATCGCAGCGAACGCCGTGGTGGTCGGCATGGGGATGAATCCATTCCCGCGCAAGGCCAGGACTCTCCTCGATGCCGCCGCCATCCCGTACAAGTACCTGGGCTATGGCAGCTACGTCGGCGATTGGCGCCGGCGCAGCGCGCTCAAGATGTGGACCGGGTGGCCGACGTTCCCGATGGTATTCGTGAAGGGCGTCATGGTCGGCGGCGCGAGCGACCTCGAGCGGCTGCTGAAGTCCGGCGAGCTGAAGCATTGAGGCTCGCGCGCAAGCTCGGCGCAAGCTTCGCTTAAGCTTCGGCGGATACTGTGCGCTCATGACCCTTGCCCGATGCCGCCGCTGGCTTCTCTCCGTGCTCGCGGCGGCGTCGCTCGCGGGGCCGTGCGCGGCCGAGACGCTCTACGTCGCGACCCTGCGCGATTACTCCAACAAGGAGTCGAGCGGGCTCGGCGGTGCCCTCTACAGCATCGATTCCAACACCGGCAAGGCCACGCTCATGGCGCCGCTGCGCGTGGGCGGCGCCATCCCCATCGGGCTCACCGGGCTCGCGATCCATCCGCGCACCGGCGTCTTCTACGGCATCACCGCGGGGCTCGCGGCGCAGATCCCGCGCTCGCTCGTCACCGTCGATCCCAAGACCGGCAACACCACGCTCGTGGGGAGCCTCAAGCACGAAGGCAGCGACATCCGCTTCGACGCGAAGGGGACCCTCTACGTGTGGCTGAACGACCCGCCCGGCTTGGGCACCATCGACGTGGGCACCGGCATCGCGACGCCCCTGGGCTCGTCCGGCTACGCGGATAGCCTGGGCGGGGGCCTTGCCATCGATCGCGACGGTTCGATCTACGTTTCCGCGACCAATGCCGCCGGGACGCTCGATCGCGTCGACCTCGCAAGCGGGCACGTGACCGTCGGACCGCGCATCGTCGGCGCACCGTATCTCAGCTCCATCAACTCGATGGCGTTCTCGCCCGCGGGCGTGCTGCACGCGGTGAACTCCAACCTTGGCGCACCCGCGAAATCGGCGCTCATCGCGATCGACCCGAAGACCGGCCAGGTGAAGGAGCTGGGCCCCCTTCCGAACGACGTCGATCCGCTCGCCTTCGGCCCGGTCAGCCTCACCACGCAGGGCGACGAGCCCTGGGTGAAGCCGTGGATGCTGGCACTGGTCGCCATGGTGGCGGGGCTCGTGCTGGGCTACGGGCTCGCGATGGTGCGCCGCCGGGGCTCTACGCCGGAATGACGGGCTGAAGGCGGCGCCGGAACTCGCGTCGCAGCAGCCCGTAGCTCGTGGCGGCCTGCACCAGCACGGTCACCACCGAGAGATGCCAGAGCTGAACGAGCTGGAAGGCCGGCTGGCGTGACAGCCACACCGCGGGGATGGCGAAAATGAGGAGCCGCAGCGCCGTGCTCGCGAGCGCCGGCCACGTGTTGCCGAGCGCCTGGAAGAGGCTCGAGCAGGTGAACACAATGCCCATGGCGAAGAAGTTCCAGGAGATCGTGGCGATGAACTGCGTCGCCACCGCGATCACCTCCGGCTCCTTCGTGAAGAACGCGATCATCGACTCGCCCCGCCACTGGCAGAGCAGGGTCATCGCCGCCATGATCGCGCAGCTCGCGAGCGCCGACGCCTTGAATGTCCGGCGCACGCGCTCGAAAAGCTTCGCGCCGTAGTTCTGCCCGGCGATGGGCGCCGCGGCAAAGGCCACCGCCATCGCCGGCAGGAAGATCATCTGCATGATGCGCGAGCCGATCCCGAAGCCCGCCTGCGCGGCGGCGCCGAAGTCGCGCACGATCCAGTAGATGATGCCGGTGAATACGGCGATCAGGAAGAACTCGCCGCCGGCGGGAAGGCCGATGTCGAGGAGCTTCTTCCAGGTGGCGAGCCGTGGGCGCCAGTGCGCGGGATCGAAGCCCACGTACTTCTCGAGGCGCACGAAGTAGATCGACATCACGGCGACGCCGGCCGCGACCGACAGCGCGGTCGCGAGCCCGGCGCCGGCGACGCCGAGGGGCTTGCCGGTGAACCATCCGGCGATCAGCACGGGGGCGAGCAAGGCGTTCAGGAGGACCGTGAGCATCTGCACGATCATGGTCGGCTTCACGATGCCGGTGCCGCGCAATCCCGAGCCCATCACCACGAGCGCGAACTGGAGCGCGAGGCCCGGGATGAACCAATGCAGGAAGGTCGTCCCGGCCTGCACGGTGGCCGCGTCGGCGCCGAGGAATCCCATGTACGTCCCCGCGACGGCGTAACCGCCGACCAACGTCACTGCGGCGCAGACGATCGCGAGCACCACCGACTGGTTGAAGACATGGTTCGCGTCGGCGCGGTCCTTGCGACCCACGGCGTGCGAGACGAGCGCCACCGTGCCCACGCCGAGCATCTGCGTCAACGCGAACACCACGAACATCACGTTGCCCGCGGCGCTCACGCCCGCGAGCGCCGCGTCGCCGAGGCGCGCCACGAAATAGAGGTCGACGAAATAGTAGAGAGTCTGCAGCAACATCCCGGCCGCGATCGGCAGCGCCATCGTGGCGATGTGGCGCGGGATCGGGCCCTGCGTGAGGTCTTTCATGCCGCGGGAGTATCCCACGGCCCGCCCGGGCTCGCGCGGGCAAGAGAAACGTTCAGGGCTTCAGGTGCGTGGAAAAGAATTTCTCCATGGCGGCGTAGAACTCGAACTGGTTGTCCTCGCCGCGGAAGCCGTGGCCCTCGTCGTCCTTCACCATGTACTGGACCTCGACGCCACGCTTCCTCAGCGCTTCCACCATCTGGTCGCTCTCGGCCTTGTTGACGCGCGGGTCGCGCGCGCCCTGGGCGATGAAGAGCGGCGTCTTGATGCGCTCGGCCTGCATCACGGGTGAGGTGGCGGCGAGGCGGGCCTTGTCCCTCTCGGGGTGGCCGACCATGTCCTGGAATTTCGGCAGGAGGGGCTTCCAGTACGGCGGGATCGTGTTCATGAAGGTGAAGAGGTTGGCGACGCCCACGTAATCCACCGCCGCCGCATAGAGGTCCGGCGTGTACACCACGCCCGCAAGCGTCGCGTAGCCGCCGTAGCTCGCGCCATAGATGCCGAGGCGCTTCGGATCCGCGATGCCCTCGGCGATCAGCCACTTCGCGCCGTCGGTGACGTCGTCCTGCATCTTCAGGCCCCACTGGCCGAAGCTCGCCTCCCAGAACTGGCGCCCGTAACCCGTCGAGCCGCGGAAATTCATCTGCAGGATGCAGTAGCCGCGGTTGGCGAGGAACTGGATCTCGGGGTTGTAGCCCCACGCGTCGCGCGCCCACGGGCCGCCGTGCGGATTCACGATGCACGCGAGGTTCCGCGGCTCGCGTCCCACGGGCAGCGTGAGGTAGCCGTGGATGGTGAGCCCGTCGCGGCTGCGGTAGCTCACGGGTTTCATCGGCGCCATGGCGTCCGCGGGAATCTTCGGATTGATGTCGCCCAGCTTCGAGAGCGTGTCGGCCTTCACGTCGTAGATGTAGCGCGAGCCGGGCGTGCGGTCGTTGAAGGCGGCGACGATGAACTTGTCCTCGGCCCGGGTGGAATTCTGCAACGCGAACTCCATTCCGGGAAGCTTCGCCGCGAGGCGCGCGAACACGTTCTCCATGTAGGGATCGAAGAACTTGCGCTCTACCTTGTCCTTCAAGTAGGTCGCAAACGTGAGGCGCTTCCTCGCGCGCGACCATTCTGCGCCGCCGGTATCCACCCCGGAGTCGACGAAGAGCACCTCCTCCGCGCCAGGACGCGCCGGATCGATCATCACGAGCGCCTTCTTGTCGCGCCCGCGGTTGCTGATCATGTAGACCTTGCTGTCGTCGGCCGTGAAGAACGCGGGATCGACTTCGGTCTTGTAATCCGTGGTGATGATGCTCTTCCACTCGCTCTTCTCGTCGGGCCGGTAGAGCGTGATGGTGTTCAGGCCCTGGGAACGCACCGCCATGCGCACGCGGCCCGCGTGGTCGGTCTGCCAGCCGACGATGTCGCCGGGGTTCTGCGCGACGAGCTCTTCCCTGGCGCTGCCCAAGTCGATGCGATAGACGTCGAACAGCTCCGCATTGCGCCGGTTGTGGTGCACGAGAATATGGCCGGCATCCTCGGGCAGGATGTCCTGGATCGCGGCGCGCACCTTGTCACCGGGGGTAAGGTCGGAGATGCGGCCGCTCTTCACGTCGACCGCCACCACGTGGAAGTTCTCGTCCCCGCCGAAGTCCTTCTCGTAGAGGATGGTGCCGCTTCCTTTCCAGTAGTAGATGTTGATATCGCGCGCCGTCTCGGAAGTGAGCCTGCGCGGCTCGCCGACGGGCTGGCTGCCTTCGAGCGCCTGCACGAAGACATTGAGGCGGCGCTTCGAGCCCTCGATCGACACCGGCTGCATGAAGCCCAGGGTCTTGCCGTCCTCGCTCAGGCGAAAATACGCGCGCTCCGGATTGCTGAAGAAGTCACGGAGCGGGAACTGCCTCGGGACGGCGGTCTTTTCCGCCACCGGCGTGGAGGCGCATGCGGCAAGCGCAAGAAGCGCGCCGCATGCGAGAAGGTGCAGGCTGCGTCGGATAGGGGTCATGGTCGGATTCCCTGGCGGCAAAGTGGGGATGGTGACATTTCCGCCTCTTCGACGCGACCTGCCCCGCATCCGGATTCGAGACGCGCCCCGCTATTTCAGCAAGCCCTCGGCCTTCATGGCGGCCTGCACGGCGGGGCGCGCGGCCACCCGCTTCTGGAACGCCGCGAGGTTGGGGTAGCGGGAGAGGTCGAACTTCACGTGGTGCGCCCAGTTGGTGACAGTGAAGAGGTACGCGTCGGCCACCGTGAAGGCCTTGCCGAAGAGATAGTCGCGACCCTGCAGCTGTTTCTCGAGGAGCGCATAGCGCTTGTCGAGGTACGCCATCCTCTCGGTGCGCACCTCCGGCGAGGTCTTGTCGCTGAAGAGGGGCGAGTAGGTCTTGTGGATCTCGGAATTGATGTAGCCCAGCATCTCCTGCAGATGCGCGCGCTCGAGCGTGCCGTTGGCGGGCGCGAGGCCCGAGGCGGGTTTGCGGTCCGCGAGGTACTGGACGATCGCGGGCCCCTCGGACAGCACATCGCCGGGCGCGACCTCGAGGGCCGGCACGTAGCCCTTGGGGTTGATCGCGTAATAGTCGTTCTCCGTGGCGATGCTGTGGTTGCTCATGTTGACCTTGACCAGGTCGACGTCGATGCCGGCCTCGCGGGCGACGATGTGGGGTGAGAGCGAGCATGCGCCGGGTGCGTAATAGAGCTTCATCGATTTCTCCTGGGGTGGTCCGTTGGATGAGGGAAGGAGCCTAGCAGCTTGCAGTTACCTTTGTATACCTGATAACCTGCGGTAACCCATAAATTCCGCTTACCTTCCGGTAACCATCCATGTCGCTCAAGATCCGCAAGAGCAAGGCCCCGCCGCCTCCCCCCGGCTGCCCGATGGGCGCCTGCATGGCGCTGCTGGGCGGAATGTGGACGCCCAACGTATTGTGGTCACTGTCCGGCGGTCCGCGGCGCTTCGGCGAGCTGCGCCGGGACATCTCCGGGATCTCCCCCAAGATGCTCGCCGCGCGCCTGAAGGCGCTCGAGGAAAAGGGGGTCGTCACCCGAGAGGTGACGCCCTCCTCGCCCCCGAGCGTGGAGTACGAGCTCTCGGACCTGGGCCGCGAGCTGATCCCGGTCATCAACGCCATCGTGAGGGTAGGAACGCGCCTTCGCGAAGCGGCCTGACGGCGCGCATCTCTTCCGCAAGCCCTTACTTCTCGTAGTGCTCGCGCACCTTGGCCGAGATCTGGTGGCTGGTCATCTTGTCGGTGGTCTCGACGCCGACCACGCGCTCGGCGAGCCCCTTGGCCGCAAGGCGCTTCTCGAGCTCGCCCTTGGCCTCGCCGGGGCCGAAGAGCAGGATCGATTTCGCGTCGCTCACGTGCGAGATCACTTCGTCGTAGTACGTTCCGAGGTGGGTCGCCAGCTGGCGTTCCCGCTTGTCGTCCGCCGTGCCGTGCTCGCCCGGCCCGTTGAAGCGCACATGGGCCTCGGCGCCCTCGTCCACGAACACGACGAAAGCCTCCTTGTGGTCGATCCAGATCCCCGCTTGCCGATTCATCGCTCTCTCCTTGGCTGACCTGCAAGGATGGGCGACAACGCCAACCGGGTCTGTACGCTGGCGAACCCTCAGGGCCTGAGGTAGCTCCAGCCCTGCTGCTGGCGCCGCATGATCTGCACCACGCCAGCGCCGACATAGTTCACGCCGGGCAGGATCTGCTCCTTCGTGACCTTGGTGTTCGCCATGGTGTTTTCGCAGGCGACGATGTTCATGCCGCCCAGCACGGACTCGTCGATGCGCGACGCCACCGCGGACCCCGACTTCACCATGTTGAGGCCGGGACCGTACGCGACGATCTCGATCTCGACGTTCGCCGCGCCGAGGTCGGCCTGCAGGTTCTTCGCGTTGTTGAGGGCGAGGTTCCACTTGCCCGGGTCGTTGTCGCTTACCTGGATCACGACGCGGTTCTTCGCGCCCGCCGGACGATCGAGCGTGGCGCATCCTCCCGCCAGGCACAACGCCAGGAATGCTGCCATGAGTTTCGTCTTCATGATTTATCCTTCTTCTGCACCACGCTGATGGCGCCGTTGTTCTCGAGGATAGCCGATTGGCAATCGCCGATGTCGGCGCACCCGGCCAGGCGCAGCGCCGCCTCGAGCTCGTGTTGGGTGAGCTTGGCCCGCGCCATGACCCCCTGGAAGAGGCGGCCGTTGTGGATCAGGACTTCCGGTCGCCCCTCGATGATCGCTTCCATCCGCTTGCTTCGGAAGGTCGCGTAGCCGACCGCGAAGTTGAGCGTGATGAGCGTCGCGGCGGAGATGAGGCCGCCGATCAGCGAGTTGTCGCCGCCGTTCATCGAATTCTGCACCGCGTTGGAGAGCACCAGGAGCAACACCAGGTCAAAGGGCGCGAGCTGCCCGATCTGGCGCTTGCCGGTGATCCTCAGGATCGCCAGCAGGAAGACGTACACCACCGCCGAGCGCAGGATCAGCTCCCACCACGGTATCGCCAGGTCCAGCATCGGGACTCCTCTTGTGCGCGCGAAGTTGCCACGGTACACCCCGCGGGCGCCTATGTGCGCTGGCAGACAGACGGCCGAGGGCGTAGCGGCTACCCTCGGACTTTGCTGAAGCCAGCCGTCAACCGAGAAATTTCCATGAGAACGAGCCCCTCCCGGATCACGATCCTCGCCGCTGCCATCGGCATCGTCTACATCGCCGCCGCTTCCGCCGAGGCCATGTCGAAGCCCGCATACAAGGCCGGCAAGAAGGCGATCGAGGCCGAGTACAAGAACGCCAAGGCGGGCTGCAAGTCGCTCGCGTCCAACGCGAAGGACGTCTGCATGGTGGAAGCCAAGGGCCGCGAAAAAGTCGCCCTCGCCGACCTGGAAGAGCGCTTCTCTCCCTCGCGCAAGAACCACTACGACGCACGGATCGCCCGCGCGCAGGCCGACTATGCCGTCGCCAAGGAGAAATGCGACGACAAGGGCGGCAACGCGAAGGATGTGTGTCGCAAGCAGGCCCAGTCCGTTCGCGTCGCCGCGCGCGCCGACGCCGAGGCGCAGCTGAAGACCGCGGAGGCGAATGCCGGCGCCGACGACAAGACCGCGACCGCCCGGGACGCCGCGGAGAAGAAGATCGCCGCGGTGCGCCGCGACACGAACGAAGACAAGCTCGACGCCGAGTACGCGGTCGCGAAGGAAAAATGCGGCTCGCTCGCCGCCGCGGCGAAGGACCAGTGCGTCAACTCGGCGCGCGCCCGCTTCGGAAGGTCGTAGGCCGGCGCCGCGAGGCGCGTTGACGAGCGACCTGCCGCGGGCACAAACTCTGCGCCTCGCATTCGCGGAGGTCGCCCATGACGCTCGCCCGGCTCACGAAAGCAGCCGTTTTCGCCGCGCTCACGCTCGCCTGTAGCATGGCGGCCGTGAGCGCGACTTTCGTCTATGTCTCCAATGCCGAGGATGGCGACATCGGCATGTATCGCATGAATGCCGCCACCGGCGAGCTCCAGGCCGGCGCGCGCGCGCCCGCCGGCAAGCTCGTCATGCCGATGGCGGTGAGCCCCGACCGCCGCTTCCTCTACGCGGCCGTGCGCACCAAGCCCTACACGGGGCTCACCTTCGCGATCGATCCGGCGACGGGTGCCCTCAGGCAAGCCTCGAGCGCACCGCTCGCCGAGAGCTTCCCCTTCATCTCGCTCGACAAGACCGGGCGCTATCTCTTCGGCGCTTCGTACGGCGCGCACCTGGTGAGCGTGAACTCCGTGGGAGCGGACGGACGCGTTTCGCCCGAGCCGATTCAGGTGATCCCGATCGGGCGCAACGCGCACTCGATCCGCATCGACGACACCAACCGCTACGTCTACGTGCCGAGCCTGGGGAGCGACCAGATCTTCCAGTTCACGTTCGACGAGAAGACCGGTCGCCTCGCGTCGAATACGCCCGCGGTGGTGCTGCAGAAATCGCTCACCGGCCCGCGCCACTTCGTGATCTCGCGCGACAACCGCCACCTCTACGCGTTGAGCGAGCTCCTCGGCACGGTCACCACCTACAGGCTCGACGGCCGGACCGGACTTCTCACCGAAGCGAGCTCGGCTTCCGGAGTGCCGCCGGACGCGAAGCTCCTGCCGGGTGCGCCGCGGCTACCCATCGGCGGACCCGACGCGCCGCCGCCGCGCAACCTCGACAAGGACATCTGGGCCGCCGACGTGCATCTCACGCCCGATGGAAGATTCCTCTACATGTCGGAGCGCACCAGCGGCACGCTCGGCGCCTTCGCCGTCGATGAGCAGGCCGGCAAGCTCACCTACCTCGGCAGCACGCCGACGGAGAAGCAGCCGCGCGGCTTCGCGATCGACCCGAGCGGAAAGTACCTGGTCGCGAGCGGGGAAAAATCGGAGACGATCTCCGCCTACGCGATCGATCAGGCCAGCGGCGCGCTGCGGCTCGTCGGCAAGTACCCGGCGGGCAAGGGCGCCAACTGGGTGGAGATCGTGAGCTTAGACTGAGGCGCTACAGGGGCTCGAGGCCGGTCCTCGCGATCACTTCCCACGCCTTCGGGGTTGCGAGGTAATCGAGCAGGGCTTTTTCGGCCGCGGGTCACCCCTGCGCGACGCAAAATCAAGCTGGCGTAGGATGGGACGCAACCCCGGAGACTCCATGCGCCTGCGATCGATCGTCCTCATTGCGTGCGCGCTCGCCGCGGCACCGGCCACCGTTGCGAAGGAATTCCGCTGGGCTTCGCAGGGCGACGCGACCACGGTCGACCCGCACGCGCAGAACGAGCTCTTCACCAACGGCCTCGTCGGGCTCTTCAACGAGCCGCTGGTGCGCTACGACGGGAAGCTCGAGCTGGCGCCCGCCCTCGCGACGTCCTGGAAGAACACCAGCCCCACGACCTGGCTCTTCCACCTGCGCAAGGGCGTGAAGTGGCAGGACGGCGGCGACTTCACCGCCGACGACGTGGTCTTCAGCTTCGAGCGCGCCAAGCTCTCGGGCTCGACTTTCAGGCTTTACGCGAACCAGGCCGGGACGCCGCGCAGGATCGACGACCACACGGTGGAATTCGTGACGCCGGTGCCCAACCCCCTCCTGCCGATCACGCTCACCACGATCTTCGTGATGAGCAAGGCCTGGTGCGTGAAGAACAACGTGACGCGACCGCAGGACTTCAAGAACAAGGAGGAGACATACAGCTCGAGGAACGCCATGGGCACGGGTGCATATCGCCTCGTCTCCTACGAGGCCGGTGTGAAGACCGTGCTCGCTAAGAACAGGGACTGGTGGGGAATCCGCGAGGGCCTCTACACCGGCAACGTGGACACGGTCATCTACCGCCCGATCGCGAACTCGGCGACGCGCATGTCAGCGCTGCGCTCGGGCGAGCTCGACTTCGTGCTCGATCCCGCGGTGCAGGACGTGCCGCGCATGAGGACCGATCCCGCGCTCACGGTGTGGGAGGGCGTCGAGCTTCGTGTGGTGATGATTGGGCTCGACCAGGCGCGTAACGAGCTCCTCTACTCCGATGTGAAGGGCAAGAATCCGTTCAAGGACCGGCGCGTGCGCCTCGCGTTGTACCAGGCGGTCGACATCGAGGCGATGAAAACCCAGGTGATGCGCGGGCTCGCTTTCCCCACCGGGATTGCGCTGCCGAGCCCGAAGGGTGCGGGCGTCTCCGCGGCGCTCGAGAAGCGCTACCCGTTCGATGTCGCCGCCGCGCGCGAGCTTCTCGTCGAGGCGGGGTATCCGAACGGCTTCGGCTTCACTCTGCACTGCCCCAACGACCGCTACGTGAACGACGAGAAGATCTGCATCGCGCTGGCGGGCATGTGGGCGAAGGTCGGGCTCGCCGTGAAGGTCGAGACCCTGCCGAAGACGCAGTACTTCCAGAAGGCGCAGAAGCTCGACGTGTCGGCGTACATGATCGGCTGGGGCGGCGCGGTGCAGGACGCGATCTACACGCTGAAGCCGCTCATGCACAGCCGCGACGCGCAGGGCGCGGGCGAAGACAACTACGGCGACTTCGGCATCGCCGAGCTCGACCGGCTGATCGACGCCGCCGACCAGGAAATGGACGCGACCCGGCGCCAGTCGCTCATCGACCGCGCCGTGAAGATCGTCCAGGACGAAGTGCTGGTGCTTCCGCTGCACCGCCAGGTGATCCCGTGGGTCTCGCGCGCCGGCGTGAAAGTCGTGCACCGCGCCAACAACTCCCTGCAGCCCTTCACCGTGAAACTGCCCTAGACATAAAACCTGGGCTACGACTTCGACCAGAAGTGGTGCTTCTTGACCGGCTGGGGCTGCGCTGGGGCCGTCGATGCGGTCGTGGTGTTGGCGGCGACCGGGGAGTTGGCGCTGGCGTTGGCTTGCGCCTCGCGCGCCCGCTTGTTGGCGACGTGCGTGCCGATGGCGCAACCGGCGGCGGCGCCGACGAGGCCGTGGTTCTTCACGAAGTGGCCCGCGACTCCGCCAGCCACGGCGCCCTTCAGGCAACCCTTGGCCTCGCTCGCCATCGGAACGGCGGCGAGGGCGAGCGCAACGGGTAGGGCGAGAATGATCTTTTTCACGATGGGTGCTCCGTTGAGGGGGTCCCATCACTTTGCCGAGCGCCGCGCGCTAGCGCCGTCGGAAAGGGCTGAATATGGCGTCGTCCGCCGCCCCGGCGACGGTCGGCCTCGGACGACAACCGCTTTCGCGAAGCTTGCGGGCTAGACCTTGCGGACCTTGCTCGCCTGTTCGAGCAGGCGCACGGCGCGCTCGGGCAGCGAATACTTGTCGATCTGGCGAAGCTCGCGCCAGAGTGATGCGAGCTCTTCGCGATAGGCCTGCGTGGCTTCCTCTACTTGCACGTCGGACAGATCCCACAACGAGTGATCGATGCCGTGGATCTCGCCCTCGCTCGCCGAGTAAGCGTCGACCTCGAGGAACTCCTCGAAGAACTGCATCACGCTGAACGATGGCGCGCGCTGCTTCACGAGCTCCTCGACGGCGTGGCGCACGTCACCCGCGATCACGAAGAAGTCGCGGCCCCCGCGGCGCACGAACCCCTTGTGGATCAGCTTGCCGAGGGCGCTGCGAAGCTCCGACGGGCTGATGACCGCGCGGTTGATGAGATCGCCCGCGGCGATGATGTCCTTCAGCTGGCATCCCTTGAGGCCGCCGCCGACCGCGACCGACGCGAGGACCCACGAATCGGCCCACGTGAAGGCAGTGATCTCGGGCGTCGAACGGCTGGCTTGGTTCATGTACGCATCCCTGGCTTGAGTTGCGTCATTAGGTCACGGCGCCATGCCGGGGACTGTGAACTGCCGCACTTGGCGGAGCGCTGCCCCTTTTCAGCGGTAACCGAAGCGGGTCGCTACGCGATCCGCTCTAGCGGTGCGCGAAGCGGTTGGTGCCGCGCGCAACGCCGGCGCGCGACTCACGGCGCCGATCGATGGGCAGTATCGCGGGTGCCGCGGGCGGGGCCTTGATCGCGTTCCAGCAATCGAAGACGAACTGCGCCAGGTTGTCGGCGATGACAACAACGCGCTCTATGCGCGCGCTTCGCAGGTGCTTGGCAATGACTGTATATTCGGGATGGTTCTGGAAGTCCATTTGCGTGATCCCTTTCTCAACGAGACACAGGATAGTTGCGAATGGTGCGGCGCAGCAAACGATAAATATTGCCCTGACGGCGCAGAAAATTTGCGCTGTTTCTCGCTTGCCGCGGACTTGAATCCGCTGTCGACGCGAATCAGATGGCCGGGCCCGAATCGCCGGGCAGCATCGCCTTGCGCAGGAGGGGCAGCGGCGGCGAGCCGTGGCCCAGGAGCTCGTCGTGGAACGCCTGCCACGCGGCGCGCCCGCCGCGCGTGGCGGTCCAGTCGTTGCGGAGCTTCCGGATCATGAGCTTGCCGAGCGTGTAGTTGCCATAGCCCGGATCGAACGTGCCGCGCGCCGCCTGCTGCCGCGCGTTGCCCGCGTCGAGGAATGCCTTCTGGCGGAACATCGCCTCCGACTCGGCGACCGTCATGCCGCCCGTGTGCAGCCCGATGGCGGATAGGTAGCGCACGTCGCGCCACAGCGCGTTGATGATCTGCGCAACGTGGACTTCAGGATCGCCGTCGCCCAGGCCCATCTCCCACATCATCTCTTCCGCGTAATGCGCCCATCCTTCGCTGAAGGCATAGCTCCTGAAGAGCCGGCCCACCGGGGACGGCGATCGATCGGAGTGCAGGTGCTGAAGGAAATGCCCGGGCCACACTTCGTGCACCGAATAGAACAGGAGGTCCGAGATCCCGGGGACGTATGCGGCCTGCTCCGCCGCGCTCCACTTCGGATCGGGCGGCGCGATGCGGAAAGTCGAAAGGAGGTTCTTCTCGTAGGGCCCGGGCACGTCGATGTACGCGGCATTCCAGCGCCGATAGGGCGGCGCTTCCTTCACGTCGGCCACCTCGGGGCCGGGAATCGTCACGACGCGGCGCTCGACGATGAAGGCGCGCAGCTCATGCAGCTGCTTGTTGGCGGCCGCCACCGGGCCTTCCGCGGGCTTGCGCGCCCTCACCTTCGCCACGCACGCCTCCACCGTTTGCCCCGCTGCAAAGCGCGAGCACGCGGCGCGCAGCGACGCGAGATTGCGCTCGAGGTCACGCTCGCCCATCTCCTTCAGCCGGGCGAGCGGCACGTCGACTCCTTCGGTCGCGCGCAGCATGCGCAGGAATTTCTCCGCGCCCAGCGCGTAGGCGTCGGTCGCGGCCGATTCCTGCGTCGCGAGCCAGGCGTCGAACTCCTTCAGGGATTTCGCCGCGGCCGCATTGGCGGCGTCGAACTCCCCGCGGAGCGCCGCGTCGCGCACCGGCGCGAACACCGCCGGCACGTCGCCCTCGAGGAAACGCGCGAGACCGCCGATTACGTTGCGGCCGAGCTGCAAGTAGCTGCGCGGCATGGGCGTTCTCAGGTTCGCGCGCGCCTCCCGGAGCACGGCCGGCACGGCGCGCGCCCATGCGGAATAAGCGCGCATGCGCTGCGCGAGCGGCGCGTACTCGCGGTCGATGTAGACGTTCGGATCGAGCGCAAACGCGTAGAACGCGGGGCTGGTCCACGGCCGCGCGCCCTCCTCGAGCCAGAACAGCTCGTCGTCGAGCTCGGCGACGAGGTTGTCACGCTCGAAGCGCTGCGCGACGCCGAGGGACGCGTCGCCGAAGGAAAGCGCGCGTTCCCGCGCCGCGCGTGCATGCGCGATGAGCCGCTCGATTCCCGCGCGGCTGAAGTCGGCGAGCTTCCCGTCGAACTCGTGGCGTCCCGTGTTCACCGCCCAGCCCGGCTGGATAGCGGCATGCTCATCCAGGAATGCGGCGACGAATGCGTCCCATGGGGCGGTGGCGGCGCCCGTGTCGGCGGCGTTGCGCGCGGGATGCTGGCATCCGGCGAGGACCAACGCGAGGAAGAGGGCGGCGCAGGAATTTCTCATGGCGGGCTAGAATCCGGAATTGAATTTTTCCGGAGCTTGCCATGAATGTCCGCGCCCCGCTCGTGACTCTCGCCGCCGCCCTGCTCCTCGCCGCCGCGGCCCAGGCCAAGGTCGTCACGAGGACGATCGCCTACGACCACGACGGCCAGAAGCTGCAGGGCTACTTGGCCTACGACGACGCGAAGGGCGGCCCGCGCCCGGGCGTCCTCGTGATCCACGAATGGTGGGGCTTGAACGACTACACGAAGATGCGTGCGCGCCAGCTCGCCGAGATGGGCTACGTCGCGTTCGCCGCAGACATGTACGGCGACGGCAGGACCACGCGCGACCCGAGGGAGGCGCAGGCCTGGTCCTCGGCGGTGAGCTCGCAGCCCGGCATGCTCGCCGCGCGCTCGAAGGCGGGCCTGGACGTGATGCGCAAGGAGAAGGTGACCGATGTCGAGAAGATGGCGGCCATCGGTTTCTGCTTCGGCGGGACGACCGTGCTCCAACTCGCGTACGCAGGACTGCCATTGAAAGGCGTGGTCACCTTCCATGGAGGCCTGGTTGTCCCCGACGAGCAGCAGGCGCGGAAGATTCGCGCGCCCATCGTGATCCTGCACGGCGCCGAGGACACCTTCGTCAAGCCCGAGACCATCGACGGCATGAGGAAGGCGCTCGATGCGGCCAAGGTCGACTGGTTCATGGTGAGCTATGCGCAGGCGGTGCACGCCTTCACCAACCCCGACGCCGACAGCTACAAGATCCCGGGGATCGGCTACAACGAGAAGGCCGCGAAGCGCTCCTGGGACGAGATGGCGCGCTTCTTCCAGGTGCAGTTCAAGTAAAGAGAAACCGGTTTCAGGCGGCGATTTTCGGGGTCCGCGCGAGGTGCAGCGACCCGGCGACAAGGGAATGGAAGCGCGCCTGGCCGAGAGCCTTTGCGGCGGCCTTCTGCGCCGCCTTCCAGTGGGGCATAGCGCGCGCGAACGCGTCCTCTCCGGAACGAGTCACCGAGGCCTCCTTCGTGCGCGCATCCTCGCCGGGCGCCACCTTGAGCAGGCCCCGCAGGCGCAGGTGGGCCACGTTGCGCGTCACCGTGCTCTTCTCCATCGCGAGGAGCTCGGCGATCCTCTGCATCGAGACGGGCTGGGCGGCGATCACGCACCAGAGCACGGAAAGCTCCGCGACGGTGAGGCCCGCGGCCGCAAGGTGTGCGTCATAGAGGGCCGTGACTGCGCGCGCGGCCATGCGCATGTTGCCGCAGAGGCAGTCGAAACCGCGGCGGCGGTGGGGCTCGAGGGCAGCGTGGGACGGTGAAGGCATGAAGGGCTCCCGGATGATTGCAGCTACAACCGTAGCTGGACGGATTCTAGCGCGCCCTCCCCCTCCCGTCGATGTGTAACAAATTGTCCCGGAGTCGTCTTTTTGGGGGGTCGAGCGTTACAGGAGAAAGGCGGCAAAGGGCACGGTGCCCCGAACTTCCGGTCTCACCCCTGTAACGCAACGAGGAGATCGAAAATGTTGAAGAAACCCCTGGTGATCGCGACGATGGCAGCGGCGTTGGGCATGGCCGGCATTTCCACCCAGGCCTCCGCGGGCGACCCGTTCCTGGGAGCCCTCATCGGCGGCGGCATCGGCGCGGCGGTCGGAAATGGCCACGGACGTGACGGCGCCCTGGTGGGCGGAGTCGTGGGCGCCCTCGTGGGCTCGAGCATCTCGGCAAATTCCGGCTATTACGACCGCGGCTCTTACGACGGCGGCTACTACAACGGCGGATACGCGCCTTCGTACGGCTACGCCCCTTCGTATTCCGCCCCGGCTCCGGTGTACTACGAGCCTTCGTACTACGCGCCGGCCCCGGTGGTGGTCTATAGCTACGGCCGGTCGTATCGCAGCTATCGCGGCTATGACCACGGCTACTCCCGCGCTTACGACCGCGGCTACGACCGCGGCTACTACCGCACGAGCGATCACCGCGACTGGCGCGGCGACTATCGCCGCTGAAGCGAGCTAGGGACGCGGCCGCGTGATGTCGTAGCGCCGCGCGAGCTCTGCCACGAGGTCCTCGAGGATCGTGTGGCAGAGGCTCGAGCACTCGGCCGCGTTCCCGATCCGCCAATTGGCTCCGGCGCCCTCGCCGGGCTCCCGGTAGGCGGGCATGGGGATGGTGCACCTGAGGCACAGGTCCCCGGCGGTCTTCCTGAATCC
>JBDTXQ010000002.1:0-23740 GCA_040006115.1 Usitatibacter sp. | reverse complement strand
CGCGCCGGCCTCTGGTAAGGCGGATCGCGACGCGAAGTAGAATGGGCTCCGTGAATCCCGCTTCGATCTTCGACATCCACGGCACGGTCGCGCTGCTCACCGCCGCGGAGGTGCCATGAGCGACGCGTACCCCCTGGAGCAGCTTCCCGTATTCAGGAATGTCCCGGCAGCGCAGATCGAGCCGCTGCGCCAGGCCGCGGTCCGCCAGGTCTACAAGAGCGGCGCGGCGATCTTCCGCCAGGGCGACATTCCCAAGTTCTTCTACGTGGTCGAGGAAGGCATCGTCGACATCTTGTTGCCGGCAGTGGCCGACGACCTGACGGTGGCCACCTTCGAAGCGGGCTCGTTCTTCGGCGAGCTCGGGGTGTTCGACAAGCAGCCGCGCACGGCGACGGCCCGCGCGGCGGTCGACACGAACCTGCTTTGCATTCCGGTGGACGTTGTCGCGGAGTTGATCGAGAACCACCCGCCGGCGGCGAAGCAGTTCATGAGCGTCCTCATCGAGCGCTTGCGCCGATCCGACGAGATGCTGTCGCGCCTGAACCTGCGCAACCTGAACGAGATTGCGGACGAGAAGATGACCGTGGGCGAGAGGATCGCGGACCTGGTCGCCCGCTTCGGCGGCTCGTGGACCTTCATCATCGCCTTCGGCGTATTCCTCGGCGTCTGGATGGCGGTGAACGCCGCCTGGATCCTCTCCGCGCCGCCGGACCCCTTCCCCTACATCTTCCTCAACCTGATTCTCTCCTGCCTCGCGGCGCTCCAGGCGCCCGTCATCATGATGAGCCAGAACCGCCAGGCCACCAAGGACCGGCTGCAGGCCGACCAGGACTACCAGGTCAACATCAAGGCGGAGTTCGCGATCCAGCAGCTGCACCGCAAGCTCGACGAGATGCGCGCGAGCCTCACGCAACACCGGCAGGCCGAGGCACAGCAGCAGCACAACCCGCCGCGGCCCTAGGGCATACTCGCCGGGATGAATCCAATGAACAAGTCAACCGACACCAAGAGCATGGCAGTCTTCTGCGACTTCGAGAACGTTGCCCTCGGCGTGCGCGAGGCGAAGTACGCCCAGTTCGACATCAGCAAGGTCCTCGAGCGGCTTCTCCTCAAGGGAAGCATCGTCGTCAAGAAAGCCTATTGCGACTGGGAGCGCTACAAGGAATTCAAGGCGCCCATGCACCAGGCGTCGTTCGAGCTGATCGAGATCCCGCACATCCGCCAGTCCGGGAAGAACTCGGCCGATATCCGCATGGTGGTCGACGCGCTCGACCTCTGCTACACCAAGGCGCACGTGGACACTTTCGTGATCGTGAGCGGCGATTCCGACTTCTCGCCGCTGGTGAGCAAGCTGCGCGAGAACGCGAAGACCGTGATCGGCGTAGGCGTGAAGAAATCCACCTCGGACCTGCTGGTGGCCGCTTGCGACGAGTTCATCTATTACGACGACCTGGTGCGCGAGCAGAAGGCGCGCAAGCCCGCTTCGCGCGGCAAGAGCGAGCCGAAGAAGGCTGCCGCCGCGCCCGCCGCGACGAGGGTCGACGACGACAAGCAGCAGGAAGCGATCGACCTCGTGCTCGACACCCTCGAGGCCCTCGTCGACGAGCGCGGCGAGGACGAAACCATCTGGGGCTCGATGGTGAAGCAGGCGTTGAAGCGGCAGAAGCCCGGTTTCAACGAGACCTATTACGGGTTCCGCTCGTTCAACCAGCTCCTCGAGAAGGCGGAGTCGCTGGGATTCCTCGATCTCGAACGCGACGAGAAGTCGGGCGGCTACATCGTGCGCGAGGTCGAGCAGAGCTAGACCTGGATCATCGTCCCCTCGACCCCCGGCGAGACCCGGTACGCCGGCTTCGCATCCTCCATCGCCTCGGCCATGAACCGGTCGAGATCGCCGTCTGTGTGGGAAGGATCGTGGTGGAATGGCACCAGGTGGCGCACCTCGGCGAGCGTGCCGAAGTCCAGCGCGTGCTTGAGCGAGCTGTGCCCCCAGCCGCAATGGCCCCGATACTCCGCGGCGCAATACTGGCCATCGTGGATGAGCAGGTCCGCGCCCGTGGCAAGCTCCCCGCCGGAAGTCCAGGCGCGCGGCAGCTGGGGAAACGTGAGGCAGCCCAGCGCGGGCTCGTGATCGGGCATGTAGGTGAGCACCCCGCCACCCGCCTCCGCAATGCGATATCCGACCGTGGGCCCGGGATGGCACACGAGCGCGGAGGACACGCGAAACTCGCCGATCTCCACGACACCCGCGGGAACCTGGTGGAACACGAGCTTGCAAGGCAGCTCGGAGAGCATCACCGGAAATAGCGGCGGCGAAAGGTAGCGCATGAGCCGCGCCTGCAACCCGAGGGTCGCGCTGCCCGGGCCCCAGATGTGCACCTCGAAGTCGGGCCGGTAGAGCGGCGCGAAGAAGCCGAGGCCCTGGATGTGGTCCATGTGCAGGTGCGTGAGGAGGATGTCCACGCGATGCAGCGTCGGCCGGAGGGTCGCCGCGAGGCGGCGGATCCCGGTGCCCGCGTCGAGCACGAGCATCGTGCCCTGGTGACCGAGCACGCCCACGCAGGAAGTATTGCCTCCGTAGCGCGCCATCTCCGGGTCGGGCGTGGCGAGCGAGCCGCGGGTGCCCCACAGCGTGATCTGCAACTCACACCTCCCAGAAGATCATCTGCGCGCCGAGGAACTGGCGGCCCTCGCCGATCAGCGGGAAGGCCGTGATGCTCATGTGCTTCCAGTCGCGGTGGCCGCATTGCATCCATACGGTGCGCGACACGGGCTTCCTCTCGGAGAGCGCCTTCATGGTGGGGCGGTCTTCCTGGGCGATCGGGCAGCGATTCTCGTCGGTCAGCGCGAAGAGCGTGCTCCAGGTGTTGGCGGGGATCTCGCCCGTCTCCTCGAAGCGCTGGTTGAGGATCGCCTCGGCCGGCTCGTTGAAGTAGATGAGCGTGCCCTCGGTGTCCACGATCAGGATCGGCGTCGCGAGGCTCGACGCGAGCTGCCGGGCGAGGATGATCTGGATGGGCTTGGCCGACGACATCAGGAACGCCCCGCGAATTCCTTCCGCTTCATCGCGAGGTACTCGCCCTCTCCCATCTCGTGGAGCTGGCGCGGATACCGCTCGACGGCCGAATACCAGCTGCGCAGGCTCTTCTCGAGGCGCGCGTCGCCGGGAACGCCGAGCGAATCGAGGTACGCCTCGACCGCCAGGTAGTAGCGCATGGTGTTGCGCTCCACCACGCCGCGCATGCCGCCGATGTAGCGCGGCTTGCCGTCGGGCTCGGCGCCGACCTCGGTGAAACCGACCTTGCCGCGCCCGAACGTCGCGAAGTACGCCTCCATCGCGATCTTGGCGAGCGTTCCGTAGGAGTACGAGTACGACATGTGGATGGCGCTCTGCTCGCCATCGGCCGGCGCCGCCTCGAGGACGATGCGGTAGTTGCTGGTGCCGAGGGGCCCGGAGAGCGCGTCGAGGACGACCTGCATGAAGGCCGGCGTGTCCTGCACCACGTGGTAGTTGAACTTTGCCTGGAATGCCGAGGACGCGGGCTTGTCGTAATGGGTGACGACTCCGATGCGCACCACCGTCGCGTCGCCCTCCGCGACGACGGCGCAATCCTTGGTGTCAAGGTGAAGGAGCATGATCTCGCACCAGTGCCCGGGCTCCTTGAGCGCCGCCGCGGTGACGGCGAACGGATGGGGCGCGAGGGCGCGGATCTCGCCCGCGATCCGGCCCGCGGTCTCTTTCGACTCGATCTGCAGCGGGCGGTGGAACGGGTCCGCGGCATGGGCGAGCCCTGCGCCGATCAGCGCCGCGCCGAAGGCGAAGGCCGGAAGAATCTTCAAAGCCAGTAGGCCCATGCGCGCGCGCTCATCTCTCTCAGATGGTCGTCGAGCGGGCGGAGTTCCCATTTCTCGATCGTTATGTCGTTGGAGACAGCGATGTCGGCGTCGAACATCGCCTGCATCTGAGCACCGAATTCGGGGCCCAGCACGACGGCGTTGACCTCCTGGTTGTGCAGGAAGCTCCTGCGGTCGAGGTTGGCCGATCCGACCGTGGACCAGACGCCATCGATGAGCGCGGTCTTGGCGTGCAGCAGCGGGCCACGGCGCTCGTAGATCTTCACGCCGCTCTTCAGCAGGTGCTCGTAGTGGGATCGGCCGGCATTGAAGACCAGCCAGTTGTCCGTGTTGCTCGGCAGGATCAGCTTCACGTCCACGCCGCGCTTCGCCGCGTCGATCAGCGCCGCGAGCAACTGGGGATCGGGGACGAAGTACGCATTGGTGATGCGCACGCTGGTCTCCGCGCTCTGGATCGCCGAGACCAGCGTCGCGTAGATGAGGCTGTACTTGTCCTCCGGGGAGCTGCCGATGGCGCGCACCACCTCGCCGCCGCTATTGACTGCCACGGGGAAGAAGGTGCGTGGCTTCATCGCATCGCCCTTCTGGCTCGCCCATGTGGCGAGGAATAGCTTCTGGAAGTCGGAGACCACGGGGCCCTGCACCTGGAGGTGCGTGTCGCGCCACGGCGCCTTGCTCGCGCCCGCCTTCGTCGCTCCCGAAGAGCCCGAGGTATACACGCCGCTGATATTGACTCCGCCCATGAAGGCGGTCTTGCCGTCGACGATGAGGAGCTTCCTGTGGTCGCGGTTGGCGACCTGGTAGAGCTTGTTGCCCGCGAGCGGATTGATCGGGTTGAACTCCAGCACCTGCACGCCCGCATCGATGAGGCGCTTGAAGAATTCCTTCGGCGCGCTGCTCGATCCGACGCTGTCGTAGATGAGCGTCACCTGGACGCCCTCACCCTGCTTCGCGAGGAGCGCGTCGGAGAATTTCTGCCCGACCTCGTCGTCCTCGAAGATGTAGCTCTCCATGTTGACGTGGTCCTTCGCCCCCGCGATCGCGGTGAGCATCGCCGCGTAGGTGGCGGCGCCGTTCTGCAGCAGGATCACCTTGTTTCCGACCGACAGCGGCGAGCCGACCACTCCCTCTTCGAGCGCGAGGTGGCGATCGAAGATGCTGGTCTGCTGGCCACGCGCTTCCAGGCTGGCGAGGATCGCCTTCGTCTGGGCCGCGGAAAGGGGCCCGCGTGCGCCTTCGAGGTGCGCCGATGAGGCGGGCGTGACCGTCCCCGAATCGACCTTGGGCAGGGTGTTGCACGCGGCGAGCACGGTCAGTGCCAGCGCTGAAAGGACTCTCTGGATGAAATTCAAGCCGATACCTCGTATCCGATTCGACCACGAAGGATACGGAAGAACGGGCCGACTGTCTGTGTGTTATCGAACGCTGCTGTATTTCGCGATCGCCCGCTCGAGGTCGGCGAGCTCGTCACAGGGCAGGAGGCAGATCTCGCGCAGCGCCGCGAGATGCTTCGCGGCGCCGGCCGGGTCGCCTACCAGCAGGTAGGTCTCGCCCACGTATTCGTGCGCGCCGCGATGGCGCGGGTCGAGCTCGATCGCGCGGTTGTAATGCCTGAACGCGAGGTCGTATTCCTTCAGGTTGCGGTGCGAGTAACCGAGCCAGTTATGCAGGTCGGGGTTGTCGGGATCGCGGCGCGCGGCTTGCTCGAATCGCGCGATCGCCTCCTTCCAGCTCTTCTCTGCGATCGCCTTCTTGCCGGCGGCGTAGTCGGGGTCGCGCTCCGCCGCCTCGGGCTTCGACTCGTAGCCATCCGCGAGGGCGGCCGGCGCGAGTGCGCCGAACGCCAGCATCGAAGCGGCGAGCGCCGCTGCCCGCAACCTCATCGAGACGCGAGCGCCATCCTGGCGCGCACGAGCTCGGGGCGGTTGGCGTCCGCCTTCGCGCCGAGCTTCACCAGCCGATCGTAGTACGCGGCGGCCTTGGCGCGGTCGCCCATCGCCTCCGCCGCGATCGCCGCGCCGTAGAAATTACGGAAGCGGTTCGGCTCGCGGACCTGGGAAGCCTCGAACTCCCTCAACGCCAGCGCGGGCTGCTTCTGCTCGAGGAGCATCTCGCCCAGCAGCTCGCGCGCGGGCACGATGCGCCCCGGTGTCACGATGTGCTTCTCGTTCTTGTCCTCGAGGTCGGCGGCGGCGCGCATGAGCTTGAGCCCCTCCTCGGAATTGCCGCGCTTGTGCGCGATCCACGCGGCCACCGCGAGCCGCTGGATTTCCACTTCTGTTGCCCAGTAGCGGTTCTTCGCGTCCTCGAGCTTCTTGTGGACCGCGGCAAGGTTGGCCGCATCGGCTTGGGCGGCAACTAGATCACCGCTACGCGCAGCGCCGATCGCGCGCGAGAAGTACGTAAGCGCCTCCGTGAAAGGTATCTTCGAGGGCGTCACTTGCAGCTGCGCTGCCCCCTTCCAGTCGCCGCGCTCCATGGCAAGGCGCGCCGGCATCGCCGCGATGGCGTACGGGCCCGCGGGGCTGGGGCTCGCGGGGCCGCTCACGCTCGACGCGATCTCCATCGTTCGGCGCGCTTCGTCGTCGCGTCCGAGCTGCAGGTAGGCGTACACGGCGTAGTCGGTCGCGTGGTTCGCTTCGGCCACGTCGCCGTTCGCCTTCGCCACCTCGAAGGAGCGCATGTTGGTCGCCGCGGATTCTTCCCACGCCCCCACGCGCGTGAAGATGTGCGAGGGCATGTGAAGCGCGTGCGGCGCGGCGGGCGCTATGCTGGCATAGCGGCGCGCGGCCACGAGCCCCTTCTCGGCGAGCGGCGGCGCGTCGTAGCTGTGGATCAGGTAATGCGCGACACCCGGATGATCGGGATACAGCTTGAACTTGGGCTCGAGGATGGCGACCGACCTACCGTAGGCGGCGAAGGTCTGGTCGGCCTGAGACTGCGTCCCCGCGAGATAGAGCGCGTTGAAGATCTGCGCCTCGTCGTCGTCGGAGTACTTCGCGGCGAGCGCCTCGTACGCTTTCGAGCGCGCGAGCTGCCGCTCCTTCTCGGGGCGGTTCTCGAAGTTGTCGTAGTACGCGGCCACGGCGTCGATGTAGTCGCGTTCGCGCTGGGTCCTGGCTCCGATCGCGCGGCCGTTGTCGATCGCGGCCTGCGCCTTCTTCGCCTGCTCCAGGGTGGCGCCGACGCCGGCGAGCGGGTTGTTCATGATGATCGACGCGTAGCCCCAGGTGGCGATGGCGCACGAGGGGTCCTTCGCGAGGATCTCCTGGAAAGCCTTTTCGGCGGCGTTGTACCAGAACGAGTGCAGCATCGCCACGGCGCGCTCGAAGTCGCCCTGCACCTTCGCGTCGCAGGATGTCGGGAATTTGACGGTGCCGAGCTTGCCGAGACCGGACTCGCCCTCCTCGTGGCTCGAGGCGGCGCCTGGGAGAAGGAAGAGCGAGGCACACAGGAAAGGCAGGACGCGCATTCTCATGGTGTATTCCTCCACGGCGGTACGGGGGCAAATACTTTAGCACTCCGGGGGGCCGGGCAAGACGCTCGGCGATCGCGCGACGGGAAGCGGGTTCCGGTAGCCGGGGGCAACATCAAGCTACGACTTGATGCCCGCCGCCTTGATGATCGGCCACCACTTGGCGGTCTCGGCCTTTTGGTGCGCGCGCAGCGCCTCGGGGGTCTGCTGATCCGGGCTCGGGATCTCCTGGCCCAGGTCGACCAATTGCTTGCGAATCACAGGGTCCGCGAGCGCCTCGCGCGCCGCCGCGTTCAACTTCGCGATCGCCTCCTTCGGCGTTCCCTTCGGCACCCATAGCGCGTGCCAGATCGACATGTAGAAGCCGGGCAAGCCCGCCTCGTCGACGGTGGGGATGTCCGGCGCCATGGTGAGGCGCGTGGGCGC
This sequence comes from Usitatibacter sp., assembly GCA_040006115.1. Classification (GTDB taxonomy): domain Bacteria; phylum Pseudomonadota; class Gammaproteobacteria; order Burkholderiales; family Usitatibacteraceae; genus Usitatibacter. The sequence continues at coordinate 15,984 of JBDTXQ010000002.1, read as the reverse complement.
GGTGACGGCGAAGGCCTTCACGCGGCCTGCACGCGCCTGCGCGAGCGCGGTCGCGGCCTGGTCGAACGTGAGGTTCACGTGTCCTGCGATGACATCCTGCAGCGCGGGGGCCGAGCCCTTGTAGTGGACGATGTTGAGCGGCGCTCCCACGCGAGTGCCGAAGTCCACCGCCATCACATGTGACGGCGTGCCGGGGCCGCCGGTGCCGTAGCTTACGGCGCCCGGGTTGGCCTTCACGTAGGCGATGATGTCCTTCAGGCTCTTCACTGGAACGTTGGGATTGGCGACGATCACCTGCGGGTTGCTCGCGACCAGGGCCACCGGCTCGAAGTCGTTCACGTAGTCGACGTCGAGGCCCTGCACCGCGGGCGCGAGCACGTGCGTGCCGACGTGGCCGATGGCGACCGTGTAGCCGTCGGGCGGCGAGCGCATCACCTTGTTGTTGGCGATGATGCCGCCCGCGCCCGCGACGTTCTCGATCACGATCGTCTGCCCGAGCGTTTTCGACATGCGCTGCCCGAGGAGTCGGGCGAGCGTGTCCGTTGGGCCGCCGGCCGCGAACGGCACGATGATCGTGATCGGGCGGTCGGGATACTCGGCGAGGGCGCAAACGGAAGCGGTTGCCGCAAGCAATGCGGCGAAGCGGAGAAGCATGCGAGTCATCGGTGGCTTTCCTTCGTTATGCGGTTGTCATTACTCTATCAGCCCCAGACCCACCCGCGATCAGGCAGTCAGCCATTTGGCGAAAGTCATCCACGCCGCCGTCTGCGAAAACGCGAGGCGCCCGAGCTGGCCCACGATCACGACCGCGAGCCCGACCATGAAGGCGGGATGCAGGCGGCGATTCTTCACCGTGTCGAACGCGATGCAGCCGAGGATCACGAGATCGGTGAGGCCGAAGAACGCGGGCGGCCCCCCGATGCGCACGAATTCGAACGGCAGGCGCGCCATCGCCGGCGTGAGCATCGAGATGGTCGCGACCAGCATGAGGCGCTTGTGCCAGGCGCTGCGCTTGCGCAGCACGATCGCGGCGGTGAAGAGCGCGGTGAACAGCGCGAGCTCAGCCAGCGGCATCACCAGGAAGACCAGCGGCGGAATGCTGGGGAGCGGCGTGGCGCCTGCGCGCGCGGAGGCGATCGCGACCTGCAGGCCCATCACCACGACGAGGACGGCGAGGAACGCGCCGGCCACCCCCAGCTTGCGATGGATGAGCACGTTGCCGGTCGCGACGAGCCGCACCTGCACCAGGAAGAACGCGAACCACGCGGTCATCACGACGCCGTGGATGTGCTTCACGAGGTTGAGCTCGGGCGCCGCGAAGGCGCCCTTCAGGTAATAGGTGGGCGCGAAGCCAGCGAAAACCAAGACCAGGGCGACGAGCGCGGCCCACGTGTAGACGCACCTTTCAGTTGCGGGCCGAGCGATGGGAAGGTCGAGCGGTGCGGCGGCCATGGGACCCTTCCGGACCATTTGGATCACCGAGTCTACAGGGCGCGTATAATTGAAAGGTTAAACGTCAGGTTTAACATCACGATAACGTCACGCACACAGGAGATGGGAATGGCCGCAGGCACAGTGAAGTGGTTCAACGATGCGAAGGGTTTCGGATTCATCACCCCCGATGATGGCGGCAAGGATCTTTTTGCGCATCACTCGGAAATCCAGGGAAGCGGTTTCAAGTCCCTGAAAGAGGGCCAGAAGGTCGAGTACGAGCCGACGCAGGGCCAGAAGGGCCCCGCCGCCAGCAAGATTCGGCCGATGTAATGACCGATACCCCCAAGGTCACCGGCGTCGTCAGGTCGTACAACGATTCCAAGGGCTTCGGCCTCATCACCCCCGACCACGCCGGCCCTTTGGTCTTCGTGAACCAGGCCGCAATTCGTACTCCCGGCGTCAAAAAGCTCAAGCCCACCGATCGCGTGGAGTACGAGCTCGAAGAACGTCCCGAGGGCCCGTCCGCGGCGAACCTGCGCATGCTTGCGTAAGTTGCGGGGCGCGTTGCTTCGGACTCTCATCGCCGTAGCAGCGCTCCACGCCACTTTGGCGTTTCCCCAGGAGCATCCTCTTCCCTGGGGATTCGCCGGCTCGAGCGGCACGATCATCGACGCGCAGAGCGGCGCGCCCATACGGGGCGCGGTGCTCGTCGCGCGCTGGAATTGGCTTCGCTACTATCCGGGCGGCTTCCACAGCAGTCCCCGCTACTACGACGAAGGCGAGGTCCTCCACATCGCCGAAGCCGTGAGCGATGACGAGGGCCGTTACGCATTGGCCCCCTGGGGCCCGGTTGTGCGCGGCATGGGCCAGGTCGAGAACGATTCGCCCTCGGTCACCGCGTTCAAGAGGGGCTACGAGCCCTTTCAGAAAAGCCTCGGCGCCGATCGCAGCGGCGTGATTCGCATGAGGCAGCAATCGGCTTCAGACGAGGAACTCGCGAAGTCGATCGCCGCGGTCCAGCAGGGAATCTACGAGGCGGGCGATATCCACGGCCTGCACTGGACGTATCCCAACGACTTCTGGAAATCGATGCCGCGAATGATCCTCGCGCTGAATCGCGAGAAACGGCGCCTCGGCGAAGCGGGCTACGCAGTCCTCGGCGCGCACCTTCTGAACGGCCGCTCCGGAAAGGGCGACCTGAGCCTTCCCGGCTACGACGAGCGCATGAACAATTCCAAGGGGATTCCCCCGACGCCCGCGATCGCCGCGATCACTTGGCAGATCCGCCGCGATGACGGAAGCGCCGTGCGCCGCGTGGTCGAGCAGAAGCGCGTGGGATCGTCCTCTTACGTCGGGTTCTGGATCTCGCCGTGGCGCCATCCGCAACCCGCGCCCCCGGGCTGGAGCATCGACGTCGACGCCGTGCCCCTCGTGCGCTTCTACGCCGCGGGATATCGAGGCCAGCCCGACATGCCGTGGACCGAGGCGGGAGGCACCGTCGCCCTCGCGCCGGTGCCCGCGACACACGAGGGATGGCTCGGCGAGCTGCGCCGGTGGCTGCGCGATCTCGACGAAGCGCTCGCGCGCGGCGACCGCACGCAGGCGATCGAAGAACAGCGCCCGCTCATCTGGGTGCTGGCCGAAGAGTGCAAGAGGCTCACCCTCGACGCGCGCAAGGGCATCTGCTTCGATCCCACTTCGGATATCGGGCGCCTCGGGGGGATCCCCGAGGCGATGCAGTGGTATGTCGCGGAGAACGAGTTCGGCCGCGGCGACGGTCGCAAGCCGAGCCATACGGCCCCCGCCTCGCATATCCAGGGCATCTCCGCAAGGCGCGCGCCAAATCCCGGCGATCCCAAGCCGGTGGGCGGCTTCACCATCGGCCCCACGCCCGAGCCGCGCAAGGATCCACCTCGATGAGGCGAGGGCTCGCGGCGATCGGCTGCGCACTGGCCATGGCATTCGCGAACGCGGCCACGCCCGAGCAGGAAGCCGAGGCCGCCGGGCGCGTGGGTGATGCGGCGGCGCTCGCGCGGATCATCGCGCAAGGCAAGCCCGACATCGTCGACTGGTTCGGCCGCGGCATGCAGTTCTCGCAGATGGACCTCCCCGCCGACGTGGAAGCGCTCGTCATCGCGAGCTTCGACGACGCGCGCGTCGGGGCGCGGCTGCGCGCGATGCCCTCGCGCTACCGCACGCGCAAGCTCTTCGACCTGCACTACGCGCGCGTCGAGAAGGCCTTCCTGCGCTCCGAGCCGTCGATCGCCGAGATCCTCAACACCGACCAGGACGGCATCGAGGAAGACCTCCTCAGGCTCGGCGCGAAGCTTCCGCCCGGCGAGCGCGGAATCAGCGACTATGTGTACCACGTCGCACGCCGCCATCATCCAGCCGCCGTGCCGATCCTCCTCGCCGCGCTGGACGAGAGCTTCAGCGACCCGAGGCGCCGGGGCTTCAACGACGAGCTCGAAAGCCTCCTCGCCTATCCGTCGATCGACATCTGGAAGAAGACCGCGCTCGAGCTGGACCGCCTGCGTGCCCAGGACCGCCTGGCCCCCGAGCAGCACAAGAGCGTGCGCGCCCGCGTCGATGCGCTGATCGCCGATCCGGCGAAGCTCGAGCAGGCGAAGAACCTCGATGGCTGGGAAAGGTACATGCGCCGCGTGCGGGCGATTCCGGTCAACCTCGGGCGGCTCGAGGCGCTGAAGAGCTCGGATCCGGCGGCGTACGTACGCGAGCAGGAGCGCTTCCTCGCGTCGAAGGAGGCGATCGGACGCGAGATCGAATCGGCATTCATCCGGCGCAACCTCGGCCACGAAGCCTTCCAGCTCGGGCTCTTCGCCCGCTTTCGCGCGCGCGACCCGGCCGGGGCGATACGCTCCTTCATGAAGGCCGCGGAGCTCGGCAACGACTTCGCCCAGGTGGCGATCGCGGACACTTACCAGTTCGACCTCGACGATCGCCGCGCCGCGGTGAGCGCGTATCGCAAGGCGCTCGGCCAGGCGAAGATGCCGCGGCGCGCCAATCCCGATCCCGTGTACGACGCGCCCGGCTCGCGCGTGAACGCGTGGTGGCGCGCGTGGTTCGAGCAGGAGATCTCCTTCCTCGAGACGGGAAAGTCGTTCCGCGGCACGATCGGCGAAGCGCAGATCGGCGGGTTCTTCGAGGTGATGCTGAACAAGGCGCCCGCCGTGACCGCCGTGTTTGCGCCCGAGTTCAGGCAGCCGAATTCGCGCGGCGTTCGAACGCACCTCGGGCAGCGCCTCGGCGGCACCTGGTCGGCGGCGCGCGACCAGCTCATGAACATCGGGCGGCCCACGCTGAAGATGCGGCTCGACGCCCTGCCCTCCTCGCGCATCGCGCTCATGATGGCGATCCGGCACGCGAGCGCGCTCCCCGATCCCGACGCGATCGTCGCGTACTTCGCGCGCAACGACCCGAGCGGCTACTGGTCCACGTATGTCTTCGGCACCGTGGCCTACCTCGACGGCCTGGGCCCGAAACGCGAGGAGGAAGCGGCGCGCAACGAATCCGCCGAGCTCCTGCCGGGGATGGCGGCGGACGACGAGCCGCGCCCCCTTTCGCTCGCCGCGCAGACTTTCATGAAGTCCCGCAACCTTCGCAGCAAATAGCGGCGGCAGGCCGGCGCGATCTACCTCGCCAGTGGCCCGAACTGGGCCGGCCATGTTAGGTTTGCGGCCATGACGCTCCCTGAAGATCCGGTCGACCTCGCCGTACTCGCGTTGATGGTCATCACCGCGCCCTTCATCCTCTGGTACATGGGGCGGCATCTGCTGAGCGGCTTCCTGCCGGCGTACCGCCTCAAGGTGCCGAAGCCGGGGAAGCTCACCGGAATTCTCACCCCGCACTTGCAGTCGTTCGTGGCGGCGCTGCCTCGTCGTCCCAACGACCCGCTCGCCGAAACATGCAAGCCCATCGCGCCGGGGACGCTGCCTTACTTCGACAATCACGTGTCTGTGAACGCGGTGTTTCCGCTGTGGAAATCGGGAAGCCGGTATTGCGTCGCTGCGCGGAGCTGGGCGAAGCGCCGGAAGGAGAGGACAGATTTCGTTTGGTGCGGCGATAAGCCCGACGACAAATGGGACATCCGCGCCTACAGTGAGCAGGGATTCCTCGCCGACACGATGATCGAGGTGATGACAAAGCTCGACTGGACCGATCGTGATTACGCGCTCGACCGCGCGAAGGAAGCCGCGAAGGCGCTCGGCTTCAAGTACCACGACGAGACCGTGAAGTGGTTCGACGGATTTGCGACGCGCGACTGGACGCAGCCCATCGCCGACGAAGAGGAAGGCGACGACTACACGCCGAAGGACCGCGAGGACGAGGAGCGCTGGCTCTTCGTGGGAAGCATCGACAAGCGCGAGCTCCCCCCGTCCTGACCCGAGGAGACTCGGCCCTTACTTGATGGTCACCGATCCCGCGGGGCCCACCTTCAGCACGGTCTTGCGGCCTTCGTCGTCGCCGATGTCGAAGCGCTCCAGCATCGTCGTGCCCGAAGCGGACAAGTCGATAAGCGCGGTCACGTAGTTGTCCGGGGTGAAGTCGGGATGAACCATGGCGGTGAGGCGCGCCTTGCGCGCCGCCGTCCGGAAGGTGAACGTAGTTTCCCCGCCGACCGCGAGGCCGCCCGGTTGGCCCTGGTCGCCGCCCAGCACCTTGGCGAGCGGCCCCGGATTGCCGGTAGTGAACTGCGTGTGCGCTTCGTTGGAGACGTACCGGCCGACCCAGATCTTCGTGTCGTCGGCGTCGCCCACGACGAGGATCGGGGCGAAGCGCTCCCTGGCGAGCGTGTTCTTCACCGTGATCGTGTACTCCTTGCCCGCGGCCTGCCCGACCTTCTCGGGCTGGAAGTGGGCGCAGGCGGAAACGAGGCCCACCGCGACGGCGAGCACGACGGCGGTGCGGGCGGAAATGACGGTCTTCTCGTGCATGGTTGGCTCCTGTGAGAGTGGGATGCACGGATTGGTCAATCCGGGCCGGCGGTCCTTACGGTGTGGCGCGATGCCTCGGGTGCGGAAGTCCCAGAGGAGGTCGCGAGCCGGCTAGCCTCGCGCCAGAATGGCGTATAACCTCGGCGGCATGGCGAATCCCACCCTCCCGCCGGAAGTCGTCGAAGCCCTGCGCCGCGGCAACAAGATCGAGGCGATCAAGCTGCTTCGCAAGGCGGCTGGGCTGGGACTGGCCGAAGCGAAGGCGCGCGCCGAGGCGCACGCGCCGGGCGCGGCCGCCGGCCGTCCGATGAGCGGCAACGCGGCGCACGCTCCTCTCTACCCGGGGGGACGGCGAATTCCGGGGCTCTCGCCGGGCGAAGTCCCGAGGACCAGCAGCGCGCCCGTGGCGTTCATTATCCTGATTGCCGCAATCGTGATCGGTGCCTGGCTCTACTCGACGATGACCGCGCCCGAGCCCGAGGTCATCCCCGCCGCCACCCGAGTGGAGTCCCGACCCGCGCCACGTCCGGCGATCGATCGGGGACCGGTGCGGGAGCCTGCGAAGAAGACACCGCCGGGCAACAAGCCCACCGGCGCGAAGTAAGGCATTGAGCATCCCGCGAGCGGTGTTGCGCTCGGACGGCAGACCCGATGAGGCGCGTGTCGTGCTCGAAGCGACGGCGGACGGCGCCATCGTGATGCGGCAGGCCGCGGTGTACCCGAGCCGCCATGAAGAAGAAGCGCGGCAAGTGCTGAGGCATGCGCGTCTTCCTCGGTGCGAACGTTCTGTTCAGCGCGGCGTTCGGCCGACGCTTGCGGGGAACTATCTGATGCTGCCGGTCGATGCGATCGAGTTGCTGATCGGGTAATGCTGCGCGTTCCATAACATGCGAGGGCCTCGGCAACTCATTCGTTCGGCTTTTTCCGCTGCACGACGCTGATGGAGCCGTTGTTCTCGAGGATCGCCGAGTGGCATTCGCCGGCGTGCTCGCACCCGGCCTGGCGCAGCGCCGCCTGCAGCTCATGCTGCGTGAGCTGCGCTTTCGCCATCACGTGGGGGTAAAGCTTGCCGTTGTGGATGAGGACCTGGGGATGGCCCTCGATGATGGCCTCGAGCCGCTTGCTGCGAAAGGTCATGAAACCGATCGCGTAATTCAACGCGATGAGCGTCGTGGCCGAGACGAGCCCGCCCAGGAGCGAGTTGTCGCCGCCGTTCATGGAGTTCTGCACGGCGTTGGACAGCACCAGCAGCAGCACGAGGTCGAACGGCGCGAGCTGCCCCACCTGGCGCTTGCCGGTGAGGCGCAGGATCACGAGCAAGAAGGCGTAGACGGCGAGGGAGCGGACGATAAGCTCCCACCAGGGGACGGTCATGTTAAGCATTGCGGTTCTCCCTTTCGAGTCTGGAGGCATTATGGCGGTCATGGACTCCCGCGACGACGGCAACGATTTCGTCATCGAGCTGGATCGGCCCACGGTCTTGACACCTTCCGACGAATGAAGATCGGCGCGAAGCGCCCGCGGGCAGGGGTTCCTTAAGAAGCCGTTTCGCGACGCCCCTCACTCCCCCTTGATGCCGAGCGCCTTGATCACCTTCGCCCAGCGCGGAAGGTCGGCGAGGACAATCGCGGCGAATTCCTCGCGCGTCATCGGCTGGACCTCGAGTCCCTGCCGCGCGAGCTTGTCGCGGATGTCCGGTTCGGAGATCACCTTGTTGATCGCGCCGTGGATCTTCTGCACCACGGCGGCGGGCGTGCCGGCGGGGGCGAACACGCCGTACCACGGCGCGTAGTCGAACCCGGCGATGCCCGCCTCGGCGAGCGTCGGCAGGTTGGGTAGCGCTGGCGAACGTTTCGCGCCCGATGTGGCGATCGGCCGAAGCGTGCCCGCATTGATGTACGGCATGACCGCGGGAATGGTGAGCAGCATCGCCTGGATCTGGCCACCGATGAGGTCCGCGATCGCCGGGCCCGAGCCCTTGTAGGGCACGTGCTGCATCTTCAATCCCGCCATCGACTGCAAGAGCTCGAGCGGCAGGTGCCCCGCGCTGCCCACGCCGCCCGAGCCGTAGTTGATCGCGCCCGGCCTGGCGCGCGCAAGCGCGAGAAAGTCGTGCACGGAATTCACCGGCACGTTCTTGTTCACCACCAGCACATTCGGCGTGGCGCCGATGTAGGCGACCGGGATCACGTCGCGCGCGGTGTCGTACGGAAGATCGTAGAGCGCGGCGTTGAACACGAGCCCCTGGTGGTGGAAGAGGAGCGTGTAGCCGTCGGGTGCCGAGCGCACCATCGCCGTCGTGGCGATCGAGCCGCCAGCGCCGCCGCGATTGTCGACGACGAAGGTCTTTCCCAGCTCGGCACCCAGCCTCTGGCCCAAGGTGCGCGCGATGATGTCCACCGTGCCGCCCGCGGCGAAGGGCACGAGGATCGTCACGTTCTTGGCGGGCCAATCCTGCGCGAGCGCGGAGCAAGGAAACGCGGCCGAGAAGACGATGGCGAGAATCGCGGAGATGAATTTGTTCATGCGCCCAATCGGTAGCGCTGCATTTTCTCTTCGTCGAGCTCCACCCCAAGCCCCGGCCCACCAGGCAATGCGATCTCGCCGCGCGCGAGGTCGAGCTTGTGGGTCACGACGTCGTCGGCGGTCTTCAGCGGCCCCACGCATTCGAGCCCCTCGAGCACGCTGCGGCTGGTGGCGGCGAGCATGATCTCCGCCACGGTATTCACGCCGAGGCCGAAGCCATGGCCGATCACGACGCCGAGCCCCGCCGCCGACGCGGTCTCAAGCATTCGCCGGCAAGCGAGGAAGCCGCCCTGCTTCATCACCTTGAGCTTCACGATGTCCGCGCAATCGGCCTCGATCACGCGGATCAAGCTCGCGTGGTCGGTGATCGATTCGTCCGCCATCACCTTCACGCCGATCGCCTGGCGCACCTTCGCCATGCCGGCGAGGTCGTCCGCGGAGACAGGTTGTTCGAGGAGCTGCATGTCGAACGGCTCGAGAAGCTTGCCCAGCCGGATGCCGTCCTCGACGCTGTAGCCCGCGTTCGCATCCGCGCGCAGCTTCATTTGGGGACCCACGGCCTCGCGGACTGCTTGCACCCGGTCGCGGTCCGCATCGACGCCGCCGCCGACCTTGATCTTCGCCGAGCGAAAGCCGCGATCGAGCCAATTGCGCGCTTCGGCCGCCGCAACGTCCGGCGGCTCGATCCCGATCCAAGCGTTGAAGCGCACGCTGTCGACGAGCGCGCCGCCGAGATATTGATGCACCGCGATGCCGAGCCGGCGCGCGGTGAGGTCCACGCACGCCATCTCGATCGCGGCCTTCGCGTCGAGGAAGCCCGCCAGCGCTCTATCCATCGCTTCGGAAAGCCCATGGATGTTGCCCGCGTCGTGGCCCTGCACGACGGCGCCTAGCTTGTTGCGCAGCGCGTCGAGCGACTGCTCAATGGTCTCGGTGGAATAGCCCGGCGACGGATCGATGTTGCCGAGCCCGATCGAGCCATCGGCCGCCGTGATGCGCACCAGTGCGCTCTTCTGCACCTTCTTGGTGAGGTAGGCGTTCTTGAAGCCGGGACCGACCAGCGGGATCGCAACGCCGAAGATCTCGACCCGCTGGATCGAGGCGGGCTTAAGCGTCGTATCCAACGATCGCTGGCCCCTTGATCTGCGTGCGGTGCATGACGCGGCGCGCGCTGGCATCGAACGAATCGCGCCGGTGCAGCGTGCAGCGGTTGTCCCAGAGGATGAGGTCGTCGGGCTGCCAAACCTGGCGGAAGGCGAACTGCTCCTGGGTCGCGTGCGCCCAGAGCTTGTCCAGGAGCCCGTCGCTTTCCGCGAGGCTCAGGCCGACGATCCAGCCATTGCGGCGCCGCCCGAGGAAGAGCGCCGGGCGAAGCGTCTCCGGGTGCACGATCACGAGCGGATGGCGCGACCCCGGCGCCTCGCGCGGGTCGGTCACGTCCTTCATCCCCTTGCGCATCACGCCCGCGCTGTTGTAGGTGGCGTCGTGGACCGCTTTCTTGCCCTTGATCGCCGTCTTGAGATCCGCAGGAAGCGTTTCATACGCGAGGTACTGGTTCGACCAGAACGTGTCGCCGCCGCTCGGGGGAAGCTCCCAGGCGTGAAGCGCAGCGGCACGCGGAGGATTGTCGACGTAGGTCATGTCGCAATGCCACACCGCCTCGCCGTCGCCCAGCCCGCCGATCGGCACGCCGCCCTCCTTCACGTTGGAGATCACGTTGATCTCGGGAAATTCGGCGAGGTAGGGCCGGCCGTAGGGATTGGGGCCGGGCGGGTCGAGCTCGCCGAGGCGGCGGCTGAAGGCGAGGAGTTCGGGATCGGTGAGGTGCTGGCCGCGGAAGCGGAGCACCAGGTGCTCGTGCCACGCGGCCTTCAGCGCGGTGAAGGTCTCATCGCCGATCGGCGCGCGCAGGTCGACGCCGGACACTTCGGCGCCCAGCGCGGGGGCGAGGCGTTTGACTGAAACCCGGGTCGCCACTTGACTCATCTTCTCTCCTGTTGCATGGGCTCGTCATTCCCGTGTAGGCGGGAAACCAGTTTATCTCAGCTCAGGGCGAAATCATCGATGGGGGCGGTACGATATCGCTCATGACACGTACACAATCAACGCCGGGCACAACGCGCGGGGTGAAAAGCGCCGCCCTCCTCCTCACCCTCGCCCTCTCCACGGCCGCCCACGCCGCGACCTTCCGCTGGGCCTCCATCGCCGACCATTCCAGCGCCGATCCCCACGGCCAGAACCAGATCGTCAACAACGCGATCAACGGGCAGGTGTACGAGCCGCTCGTGAAGCGCGGAAAGAAGCTCGAGATCATCCCGGGCCTGGCGGAGAGCTGGACGCAGGTCTCGCCCACGGTGTGGCGCTTCAACCTCCGCAAGGGCGTGAAGTGGCACGACGGCAGCGTCTTCACCGCCGACGACGTGGTGTTCTCCGTGAAGCGCGTGCAGGGTGATACTTCGACCTTCCGCGTCTACGGGCGCCAAGTGGGTGAGCCGCGCAAGGTGGACGCGAGCACGGTGGAATTCACAACGCCCCGGCCCAACCCTGTGATGCTCGAGACCGTGTCACTCCTCGCGATCATGAGCAAGGCGTGGTGCGAGGCGCATGGTGTGGCGCGCGCGCAGGACTTCGGCAAGGGCGAGGAGACCTACGCCTCGAGGAACGCCATGGGGACTGGGCCGTACATGCTCACCGCCCGCGAGCCCGACGTGAAGAGCACATTCAAGAGGAATCCCCGCTGGTGGGGCACGTTCGAGGGCAACGTCGACGAGATCGTGTACAGGGTGATCAAGTCCGACGCCACGCGCATGGCGGCCCTGGCGGCGGGCGACATCGACTTCGTGCTCGATCCGCCGAGCCAGGACATCGAGCGCCTCTCGCGCGACCCGAAGATACGCGTCTACCGCGCGCCGGAGAACCTCGTGTTCTTCCTCGGGATGAACCAGTCTCGCACGGGGAGCCCCTTCCGGGATGTGCGGGTGCGGCGTGCAATCTACCAGGCGATCGATACGGAGGCGATCAACCGCGTTGTGATGCGGGGGCTCGCGGTGGCTGCCGGGATCCCGCTGCCGAATCCCGAGGCTGCCGGGGTTGATCCTGCGCTCAACACTCGCGTGGTTCCTTACGATCTCGCTGCCGCTCGGCGTCTCCTCGCGGAGGCCGGGTACAAGGACGGATTTTCAACGCAGCTCGATTGCCAGAGCGTGCGCGATTACATCTGCATCGCGGTGGCCGGGATGCTCGCGCGCGTGGACGTCAAGGTGAAGGTGAACTCGCTCGCCAACGCCCGCTACTTCGCGAAGGGGCAGGCGCTCGACATGAATTTCTTCCTGCTGGGATGGGGCGGACCGAACAATGATGCGATGTTCACGCTGCAGCCGCTGCTGCATGGGCGGAATGCCACGGGCGATGGCGACTTTAACTGGGGGGACTACCGCGACGAGAAGATGGACGCGCTCATCGATGTTGCCAAGGTCGAGATGGATGGCGCGAAGAGGAAGAAGCTGATCGACGAGGCTTATGCGATCGAGAGGCAGAACGTCTACAACATACCGCTACATCGACGAATGGCGCCTTGGGCGTCGCGCGCCAACGTTGAAATGGTGCACAGGCCGGACAGTTGGGTGGAGGTTCGGTGGGTGCGACTGCTGCCCTAGAGAAATTCCGCGGAGGAGCGATGTGTCACTGTACGATTCCCTGGCGGACCGTTGCACGATGCGGGCCACCTTGCCTTCGAGCAGCCAAGAGGCGCTGATCGAACGACGGGAGAGAAGCGCAGTGGGTAATCCAGTGGATCGAGGCCGGCACGGTGTTCTATCGAGTGCTTGTGCAGTGAGCCTTGGGGGAATGCGGGGCAAGATTTCTGCGATTTCCCCAGGAGTTCTTGCAGGCCGTCATACTGGCGCTTCTTCCCTCTGCAAGCGAGCGCCATGAATCTTTGGCTCGGCTCATTTTTGTTCACGACGACGGCCCTGCTGGCGGGGTGCTCGGTGTTTTCGCACCCGCACGAGCTCGATCCCCGGCCGCTGGAGCCCGGCAGCCTGCCGGCGCCCGACGTCGCCGTGGAGATCGCCGGCCTCGAGCCCTGCACCGACTCCCCCGATCACACGCTGCGATTCAATTCGGGCCAGCCCGTGACCGTGCTGGTGCACGGCTGCAACGGCTCCGCGGGGCGCTTCCGCTCGCTCGCGCAGCTCTACGCATTCCACGGCCAGCAGGCCGTCTGCTTCGGCTACGACACCCGCGAGAGCCTCGTCGCCAGCTCCAGCAAGCTGATCGCCGCGCTCGGCGAGCTGGCCGGGCACCTGCGCGACCGCGAGGTCGCCGTCATCGGACACAGCGTGGGCGGCCTCGTGGCGCGCAAGGCGATGGAGGCGGAGCGCCGCGGCGAATGGAAACGCAGCGACGTGAGCATCAGCCTGGCGACGGTCTCGTCGCCATTGGGGGGCATCGCGGTCGCCGCCACCTGCGGCTCGAAGGCGATGCAGTGGCTCACCCTGGGAACGGTCCCGGCCATGTGCTGGGCCATCAGCGGGGACAGCTGGGACGAGATCACCCCGGCGTCGAGCTTCATCCGCGAGCCGGGGCCGTTGCTCGACTCGGTGCGGCGCTACGTGAAAGTCGTCACCGACGAGCGCGCCACTTGCCGGCGGCGCAACGACGCCGGCGCCTGCCTCGAGAGCGATCATGTCTTCAGCGTCGCGGAGCAGCACCAGCCGGTGATCGACCGGTATCCGCGGCTCGCGAACGTCGAAGTCGCCGCCGGCCATGTCGAGATCGTGGGATACAAGGAGGTCCCCCCACGCAAGCTCGTCGCGATCCTGCAGCAGCAGGGGATGCTCGAACCCACGCCCCCGGGACGTGCCGCTGCCCTGGAGCGACTGCTCGCCGAGCTCTATTGAGGGGTTCCCATAGCACCGTCTTGGGGTATCCCACTGGATCAGGATTTCAAGAAATGCGGATTTGGCCCCCCTGGACGGGCAGTGTCACCGCGGCGCGTACTTCAGCACCATCGCCGCCGCCTGCTCTCGCACCGACTTCCTCAATGCTTCTGGCGCCACCACCTCAACATCCGCCCCCATCTTGAGGATATCCATTACCAGCTCCTTGTCCGAGCTGAACGGCACCTCGAGGACGTAACTCCCGTCCTTCTCGTACTTGGCTCTCTGCTTCGAATGCCACTCCTCGAGCGCCACGTATCTCGCCCGCTCCGGAGAAAAGCGCAGAGTCGCCCACTGCACTTTCTTTCCGGAGAAGATGCCGTAACCGCTCGCGAGCACTGCTTCCAGCTCGGCCTCGGGCACGTCCTTCGCCTTCGTCGCGACGATCGAGACATCACGCATCGCGTCGAGCGCGAAGCTGCGCAGGTCGCGGCGCAGATGGCACCACGCATCGAGATACCAGTTGTTGCGATAGTGGACGAGCCGCTGCGGCGAGACCTCGCGCTCGGTCACCTCGTCCTTCGAGCGGTTCCAGTAGGTGAGCTTCAGGCGATCGCGCCCGAGCACCGCGCTGGCGACTATTTGGAAGTGCTTGGGCTCGTGGCGCCGCGCGCCGAAGGGGATCACGCGGATCCGCCGTCGCACCTCGTCCACCGAATGATCTCCCGCCGATAGCAGCGCCGAGAGCCGCGCCTTCAAGGGCTTCACGTGCGCGCCGAGGAGGCTGGGCTCCAGGTTCTCGAGGAGGTGCTCCATGGTGAGGAGCGCCTGCGCCTCGCGCGGACTGAACCACAGGCCCGGGAGCTCGTACTTCGGCGAGTCCTTCGGCGCCTCCTCGAAGCGGTAGCCGTTCTGATCGCGGTCCCACACGATGGGCGCGTAGTGGCGGCTCCTCATGTACTCGATGTCGCGCTTGAAGGTGGCGAGCGAGACTTCGAGCTCGCGGAGGAAGTCCTGCACCGGGACGATGCCGCGCTCCCGGATGAGGTGGTCGATCTTGTAGAACCGTTCGCTGCGGTCCATGCGTGTGATGTGGCGCCCGGCCCTTGCGGGCGCGGTTGCGGCTCCTGTGTGCATCGCGCTTTCCCCGGAGTCAGCGATGGGGGACACGCTAACTGGTGAGTGGCTCGCGCGGTGAGCTACTTGGGAGGGATCATAGCAAGCGATGGTGAATACGTCCCACCTCGTCCCTCAGCCCGCACCCTCCGCGCAGAGGATGATCTCGCGGTTCGTCGGGCGATCGAGGCACTGGGTCCGATCCTTGTGCGAGAACGTGCGCCTCGGTGGGGCATCGGCCGCGGGGGAAGCACCCGGCGTGGCGTCCTTCACCTGGACGGCAGGCGCCGACGCGCTGGCGGATCCGTACTGGAAGTGTTCCGTTCCCGTTACCGTCCGCGTGCCGTCGGTCACGGAGACACGCACGGTATAGCTGCCCTTGGGATCGCCCGGGTCGAACGTCAGGTCGAAAACCGGCCCGAGCACCGCGGACCTGAATTCGGGATGGTCCGTGATCGTGAACTTGCAGCATTGCTTGGCGGAGACGATCGCCTTGCCGTCGGGCGCGAGGATCTCGAAATCTCCCACCAGTCTTATCTCACCGTGCTCCGGCGGGCGGAGTCCCGACACCACGATCGGGAAGTACACCTTCTTCCCAGTTGTGGCGACCTTGACGCGCGGAAAGACTCCTTGGGGTGCGGGCTTCTGCTGGACCCAGCGCACGAAATCGTCCATCGACTCGATCGGTATGGCGCCGGCCCGCATGGCCTCGGTCTGCGCCCCGGCGGTCACTGCCATCGAGGCCGCGGCCAGCATTAGCATCATCAGCGTTTTGCTCACGTGCGGCCTCCCGAAGCTCACGGCAGGCCGGAAGTCTGCTCCGAGCCTTCGCCCTCCGTCAAACCCGGTGAAGGAAGCGGTCGAAACTTGAGCCCGAGGTTTCGTGGGCCATGTTTTACGGTGCTATCGTTCACTGCAAAGGCTTGGCGCAATCGGAACCTCGCCTGCATCGCAGTGCTCGACAAGGACGGCAACGCGACGGGCGAGATCGAGCTGAATTACACTTCGGAGCTCACGGTCGAGAACCTGCCGCAGCGTGAGCCCGTGTACAACGAACCGCGCCCTACGTACAA
>JBDTXQ010000001.1:0-30895 GCA_040006115.1 Usitatibacter sp. | reverse complement strand
TTCTTCGAGACGCGGGTGATTGAGTATCAGACGGGTGGGGCGCTGAGCTGGGATTGATTCGTGGTAGGTGGTAAGTGGAAGGGGGCCGTGGCCCCCTTCGTCACTTTGAGACACTGCGATGAGTGCTCGCCACCATTTCCAATCGGTATCATCCCTCTGCCAACCCATGGAGTGAGCGATGACCGTTGCGCGCGGCTTTCAGTTTTTCATGCATCCCGGCCCCACCAACATCCCCGAGCGAGTGCGCCAGGCGATGGCCCGTCCCGCGGTGGATTTCACCGGGCCGGAGTTCGTGGCGCTGCGTGACCGCTCGCTCGAGCGGATGAAGCGCATCCTCAAGACTGAGAAAGGCTTCGTCATCACTTACGCGGCTTCCGGCAACGGCGCATGGGACGCCAGCATCGCGAACCTCTTTTCCCCCGGCGACAAGGTGCTGGTGCCGCAGACGGGCTTCTTCGCCGATCGCTGGGCCGCCACCTCACGCGCATACGGGCTCGAAGTGGAGTTGGTACCGACGCCCGAGCGCCGCGCCGTGGATCCAGAGGCAGTGGCCAGGCATCTCGCGGCCGACAGCAAGGGCGCGATCAAGGCCGTGATGCTCATCCAGAACGAGACCGCGACCGGCATTCGCCACCCGGTGGCCGAGGTGCGGGCGGCGATGAATCGCGTGGGCCACAAGGCGATGTACCTCGTGGACACCATCTCGTCGCTCGCCTCCTACGATTTCCGCATGGATGAGTGGGGCGTGGATCTCGTGATCGGCGGCTCGCAGAAGGGCCTCATGATGCCGCCGGGCATGGCCTTCACGGCGATCAATGGGCGCGCGTGGGAAGCGGCGCAAACGGCGCGCAATCCGCGCCGCTACTGGGACTGGCGCCCGATGGTCGAGAACGGCCGCCAGGTGGCCTTCTGCGGCACCCCTCCGATGACTCACTTCTTCGGTCTCGAAGCCTCGCTCGACATGCTCGAAGAGGAAGGATTGGAGAACGTGTTCGCGCGCCACCGCCGCCTCGCCAACGCGACGCGTGCCTGTGTGCGCCATTGGGGGCAAGGCGGCGGGCTCGAGATCTACGCGCTCGAACCCGAAGCCGCCTCGGATTCACTCACCGCGGTGCTCATGCCGGCGGGCCACGACGCCGATCGCGTGCGCAACATCGCCGAGGAGAGCTACGGGGTCGCGCTCGGTCGTGGCCTCGCGGCGCTTCAAGGCAAAGTGTTCCGCATCGGCCACATGGGCGATCTCAACGAGCCGATGCTTGTCGGCGCCCTTGGCGCGATAGAACTGGCACTGGCGGACGCGGGCGTGCCGCACGCGCGCGGAGGCGTTGTTGCAGCGATGGATTCTCTGCGCACGCCCGCCGCGCCTCGCATCGCCGCGGTGGCCGCGTAGGCGAATGGCCGATCTTCCCCCGCTTCCCCAGCCGCGCGTCGGGCGGTACCGCCACTACAAGGGCGGCGAATACGAGGTCGTCGGCGTGGCCCGGCACAGCGAAACGCTGGAGCCGCTGGTGCTCTACCGGCCGCTCTACAACCAGACGGGCCTTTGGGTGCGGCCGTACGCGATGTTCTTTGAGAACGTCGAGCATGAGGGGCGCGTGCAACCGCGCTTCGCTTTCGTAGCCTAGCCGTCCACGGTTCGTTTGAATGAGCTCCGCTGACCTGCTGCGCCTGATCGTCGCCTGCTGCGTCGCAGCGGTCGCGCCGGCGCTCGCGCAGGCCGCGGACCCCCACAAGGTCCTCCATTTCGCCTTCCCGATTGCCGAGTCGACGTTCGACCCCATCGCTTTCCAGGACACCTACTCGGGCATGGTCGTGGACCAGATACTCGACCCGATGATGCGCTACGACTACCTGGCGCGCCCGGTGAAGCTGGTGCCTAACACGCTCGAGTCGCTTCCCGAGGTCTCCGACGGCGGCAAGACCTATACGTTCCACCTCCGCAAGGGCATCTATTTCACGCCCGATCCCGCGTTCAAGGGCGTGCGGCGCGAGCTCGTCGCGGCCGACTACGCCTACAGCATCCTCAGGTTCTTCGATCCCAAGCTCAAGTCGCCGAACCTCTATCTCATCGAGGACAAGATCATCGGGCTCGATGAGGCGAACCAGTTCGCGACGCGCACCGGCAAGCCCTTCGACTACGACGCAGCATACGCTGGCATCCAGCTGCCCGATCGCTACACGCTGCGCCTGCGCCTGAAGCGGCCCGACTACACGCTGCTTCACAACCTCGCTTCCTTCTACTTCGGTGCCGTCGCGCGCGAGGTGGCCGAATTTTACGGCGATGACATCGGCTCCCATCCCGTGGGCACCGGCCCCTACGTGCTCAAGGGCTGGACCCGCGGGCACAAGATCGTGCTCGAGGCGAACCCGGACTTCCGCGAGCTCAGGCTGGACGCGACAGCAGCCGAGCCGGGCGATGCGCAGATCGTGAACGACATCGGGGCCAAGCGCCTGCCGCTCATCGGCCGCATCGAGATCTATGTGATCGAGGAGGCCCAGCCGCGCTGGCTTTCCTTCCTCAACGGCGACCACGACGTCCTCCAGTACGTGCCGAACGAGTTCATCAACATCGTCGCGCCCCAAAGCAAGTTGGCGCCGTGGCTCGCGAGGCGCGGCATCCTCCTGCACAAGGAGGTCCAGCCGCGCACCGCGTACACGTACTTCAACCTCGAAGACAAGACGGTGGGCGGATACGAGCCCGCGCAGGTGGCGCTGCGCCGCGCGATCTCATTGGCTTACGACGAGGCCAGTGAGATTCGCATCCTGCGCAAGGGCCAGGCGATCGCGGCGCAGGGCCCGATTCCCCCGGGCGTCGAAGGCTACGACCCGGCGTTTCGCAGCCCGACGGTGGAGTACAACCCCGCCAAGGCGCGCGCGCTGCTCGACATGTTCGGGTTCGTCGATCGCGACAACGATGGCTATCGCGAGCGTCCCGACGGCTCGCGGCTCGAGCTCGAGCTCGCGAGCCGCACCGACCTCGAGTCTCGCCAATACGACGAGCTCTGGCGCCGGAGCATGGACGCCGTCGGGATCCGCATCCGTTTCAGGAAGGGCCGCTTCGCCGACTTCGTGAAGGAGTCAAACGCCGGCACGCTGCAGATGTGGAACCTGAGCTGGAGCGCGGGCAGTCCCACGGGCGATTTCTGGATGGGCCTTTTCTACGGGCCCAATTCGGCGAAGAGCAACGACGCGCGCATGCGCCTGGAAGCCTTCGACCGCATGTACGAACGTTCGCGCACCATGCCCGACACGCCCGAGCGAACGCAGCTCTACCAGGAAATGACCCGGCTATTGCTGGTCTACGCGCCCTGGGTCTTCCACGCGCATCTCCTGGGCACGCACCTCACCCAGCCGTGGGTGAAGGGCTACAAGAAGCATCCCTTCGAGCAGGCGAACTGGCGATACCTCGATATCGCCAGGCCCTGAGAAAACAACTTAGCGGGTAGCGTGCTCGCCCGTCTTTACCTTGTGCGGCAGGTCCCACCCGAAGTACACCTCGGTCTGCACGAGCTTCCCGTCGCGCACGGTGATCACCTCCGTGTTGCGGAAGCGATGGCCTGACTTCATGCGCGCTTCGTACGTGACGAAGGCGCGCTCGCCGTCCTCGACCACGTGCACGATGTCGAACGCGGCGAAGTCCTTGCTGTGCGGCCAGCAGATGCGGAAGTACGCGTCGCGATCGAGCGCGTTGTCCATCGGGCTGGTGAAGCGATAGTCTTGGGCCACCAGCGCTTCGAGCGCCGCCCGGTCCTGGGTGGCATAGGCCTGCAGGCAGGCGCGAACGACGTCGACAGGTCGGCGGCTCATGCGGCTACCCCGACCCCGCTCCTGGCACCGCAATCCGGGCTATCGATCGGCCGCACTTCGCACTCGAGGTCCCATTCGTCGCCATGTACTCCCAGGAAGCGTTTGGTGAGCTCGATCGCGTCCTTCAACGACTTTGCCTCGAGGATCGCGTAGCCGCCGATCACTTCCTTGGTCTCGGCGAAAGGGCCGTCGGTCGTGGTGAGCCTGCCGTGGCGCGAGCGCACGCGCACGCCTTCCGCCGTCGGGCGCAGGCCCGCCGTGGTCACGAGCCAGCCCTCGCGGGTCGCCTCCTCCATGAGCTTGCCCATGTCGTTCATGAGCTTATCGCTTGGCTTCATGCCACTGTTCTCGTTGATTCGGATCATCGAAAGGAATTTCATGGGGTTTGAAGCCTCCGTTGTGGACAAGGTGGAAAGAGAAGCGCGATCGCCACCGCGCCCAGGCCCGACCGCTCCAGCGCTTCGTCTTGAAGGGTAATCGAACGGCTGGACCGCAAATCGACAGGAGCCCGACTTTTTTTACACTGACAAGGCCCGCATCGTCGCGGTGATCGACGGATTGCTGGTGTCGAGAAAGGTCATGGTCGAGGAACCGCAGCGCTTCACCCGGCCTTTCCCTTGAAGGCCGCCTCCAGCGCGGCGATGTCGAGCTTCTTCATCTGCATCATCGCGGCGAAGGCGCGCTCGGCGGCCTTCGACTTCGGATTCTTCAACATCCGCGGCATGCCCTCGGGCACGATCTGCCACGAGAGGCCGAACTTGTCCTTGAGCCAGCCGCACTGGCGCGCCCTCGGGTCGCCGCCCTCGCCGAGCTTCTCCCAGTAGTAGTCGATCTCCTCCTGCGTTCGGCACATCACCTGGAACGAGACCGCCTCGGTTAACTTGAAGATGGGCCCGCCGTTCAGCGCGGTGAAGGTGAGGCCGTTCAGGACGAACTCGACGGTCATCACCGAGCCGGCCGCGCGGTGGTGGATCTCCTGCCCGACCGCGGGATACCGGTTCACCGTGACGATCTTCGCCTTCTTGAAGATCGAGACGTAATAGCGCGCGGCCTCCTCGGCTTGGTCGTCGAACCAGAGGCACGGCCAGATGGGCTGGAGGGTGGCAGCGGGGCGGGCGGCCGATTTGCGGGTGGCGGGCTTGCGTTTCGTGGCCATGGGAATTCCGGAAAGTTGAGGGGTCCTGCATATGGGTCGAACGGCATTACGGCTTTTTCGACAGGCTCGCGCAGAAAAGATCGCCGCATGGGGTCGATGGGAGCAGCGCGGGGAACCTAGTAGTCTTGTCGTTTGGACCTTTTCCGCCCCAAGCCGTGATCGGTATCGATTACTCACATCTGCTGCGCAGCCTCCCGGGTCTCTTTCTCCTCCTCGAGCCCAAGGCTCCTTTCCTTATCGTCGACGCGAACGACGCTTACCTTGACGCCACGCGCCAACTCTCCTTTCATCGACGGGGAAGGCTCGATCCGCCTCGTCGTCCATCGAGTGGAGGATGCGACCGCGATGGTGCGGCAGCTCCAGGTCACCGAGGTGCTGGAGAGCATCACCGAAGGCTTCTTCACTCTCGACCGCGAATATCGCTTTGCCTACGTGAACCGGGAAGGCGAACGCATCCTCGGGAAGTCGCGCGGGGAACTGTTGGGCAGCGTGCTATGGGAGGCGTATCCCGGCTTTCGCGACACGGAATTCTGGCGCATGTACCGCGACGCCATGACCGAGGGCAAGACCAGCAGCACCACCGCCTTCTACGAGCCGCACCAGCGCTGGTACGAGGTGCACGCCTATCCGGCGCCGAGTGGCGTTGCTGTTTATTTCCGCGACGTGACCGCGCAGCGGCAGGCCGCGGACGAGCTGCAGCGCCTCGCCGCCGAGTCGGACCGCCAAAGGCGCATCTACGAAGTGTTCCTCAACAACACGCCCGACTTGATCTACGTCTTCGACCTCGATCACCGCTTCGTCTACGCCAACGATGCGCTGCTCGCGATGTGGGGCAAGACGCGTGAAGAGTCCCTCGGCAAGACCACGCGCGAGATGGGCTATCCCGAGTGGGAAGTCGAGCGGCACGATCGCGAGATCATGCAGGTCATCGCGACGAAGAAGGCGGTCAAGGGCGAGGTCCCGTTCGAAGGGACCGGCGGGCGCCGCTTCTGGGACTACACCTTCGCGCCCGCGATCGCGCCCGACGGCAGCGTGGTCGCGATCGCCGGAACCGCGCGCGACTCCACGGAGCGCCGCGAGGCCGAGGACTTCATCGCGGCGCAGGCGCGGCGCCTGGAGGAGGCGGACCGCACCAAGGACGAGTTCATCGCGACGCTCTCGCACGAACTTCGCAACCCCCTCGCGCCCCTGCGCAACTCGATCGCGCTGCTACGCATGCAGCCTGAGCAGGGCGGCGACGGCGCGGCGCGCCTTGCCGAGATGATGGAGCGGCAGGTGAACCATCTGGTGCGATTGGTGGACGACCTGCTCGAGATCTCACGTGTGAGCCGCGGCGATTTCACCCTGCGTCGCGAGCGCGTGCAGCTGGGCCCGGTCGTGCGCAACGCGCTGGAGAATTGCGCCTCGGTCCTGCAGGCGCGAAAGCATGTCCTCAACGTCTCGCAGCCCGCCGAGCCGATCTGGGTCGACGCCGATTCCGTGCGCCTCGCGCAGGTGATCGCAAACCTCATCGACAACGCGGCGAAGTACACGCCGGAGGGCGGGCGCATCGACGTGACGCTTTCGCGCGAGGGCGACACCGCCGTCGCCACATCGCGTGCTTAGCGCCGCCGGCGCACCGCCCTGCGCGGCTGCTGCGCCTGCGCAATCTCCTGCCCGCTACGCCCTTCCAACTTCGGCGTGATGTTGTCCGCGATCCACTTCGGGTCCCACCATTCCACCGGCAGGATCGCGAGGCCGTCGAGGTAGACGCCATAGTGCAAGTGGTCGCCGGCCGCCAACCCGGTCTCGCCGGTCTTGCCGATGGCCTGGCGTTTCTCGACGGAATCGCCGGCCTTCACGTCGATCGAGTTCATGTGCCCGTAGAGCGTGAAGAGCCCCAGGCCGTGGTCGATGATGACGGCGTTGCCGTAGATGCCGAGGTCGCCGGTGAACGCGACCACGCCGCTGTTGGCCGCCTCGACGGGATAGTTCTTCGTGACCGACAGGTCGTAGCCCAGGTGATAGGCGGTGTCGACCGGCGCGCCGTTGTAGGTATAGGTGCGCTCGTCGGCGAAGTTGGCCTCGACCTTCGAGTTGCTCAGCTGCACGAATCCGCCCTTCCAAAGGATCGTGGGTGTCGTCTTGCTGGTCACTTGCCTGATCTTGTCCTCGTTCACCTTGCGCATACCCTTGTTCACCGCGACGAACACGTCCTTCGGCGAGCCCTGCCGCGCCGCGGCATCCTTGAGCAGCGGCGCCACCTTGTTCTGCAGGAAATTGTCCGAGAGCGCGATCGTGCTCTTCTTGTACTTCACGTTCTTCAGCTCGTAGACCAGCACCATCTCGCGCGTGTTGCCGGCCTTGTCGGTGGCGAAGAGCACCGCCTTCGAACCCGGCGGCGCGTTGTACGGATGCGCGAAGAGCGCGAAGGAATAATCCGGGTGGTCCTTGACCCCGCCGCGAAAGCCCGGGAAGAAATGCTCGCCCACCTTCACGCCGCTCGCCGCCGTGTCGGTCGATGCCTTGTAGACGATCGCGCCCACGCCGCCGAAGTTCACGTAGCGGTCGTCGGCGATGAGCTCGAGCGTGGGCGGCGTGATGTCGATGGTGAGCTTCTTTTCGAGGACGGCCTCGTTGCCGCTGCCCCAGCGCCAGAGCGAGGCGTCGCGCGCCGTTACGCGCAGGATGGCGGGCCCCTCGACCACTCCGGCGGCCTTCGACAGGTTGACCGTGACCTTCTTCTCTAGCGGGGGTTGGCTGTATTGCTCGGCCGCGAGCGGCCGTTCGGTGCCGCCCTGCGAGAGGGTTGCGGCCACGGACCTCAACCCGGAGCCTTGATCCGTGATTTCGATATCCAACGGTCCCGCGCCGAGGACATCGGCATTGCTGGAAAGCTTGATCTGGGGCGGCTCCGATTCGAAGCGCGGCCCGAAGAAATAGGCACCGCCGAGAAGCGCGCCGAGGATGACGATGAAAACGAAAATGATTGCCGCGCGCATGGTTCGCGTCTATGCCTTCCGGGGTAAATGACGTTGAAGCTGAGCTAGACAGCTTAATGCAGCGTCCTGTTCTCGCGGGGAACGCTCCTACAGCCGCTCGTTCATCTTCCTCAGCCGGTCGGCCATGACCTTCATGATCTGCAGCGCGAAGTGAGGGGTCTGCTGGACCATGAAGAGGAAGCGCTTCTCGGAGATCACGGCAAGATCACAGTCCGTCCTGGCGATCGCCGTGGCCGTGCGGGGCGTCTGGTCGATGAGCGCCATCTCCCCGAAGGGCTCGCCGGGACCGAGCGTCTCCACGACCCTCGAGCCGATGGTGAGCTCGATCTCGCCCGAGAGCACGACGTACATCTCGGCGCCCATGTCGTAGGCGCGGAATATCACCTCGCCCGCGGGGCATACGCGCGGGTTGGCCTCGTTCACGAACATGTCGAGCTTGACGCCCATGGCGCGCACCCCCTTGTTGTTAGTGCTTGGCATCCATCATAACGATCTTGCCGGCGTTCTAGAATGGGGCATGCCTTCCAATTTCCTAGCCCACCTGGATGCCCAGCTCGCCGAGGTAGAGGCGGCCGGCCTCTACAAGCACGAGCGCGTCATCGACTCGCCGCAATCAGCCGAGATCCACGTCGAGGGCGGCGGCACGGTCTTGAACTTCTGCGCCAACAACTACCTGGGCCTCGCCCACCACCCGGCGGTCGAGGCCGCGGCGCATGAAGGCCTGCACGAGCATGGCTACGGCATGGCCTCGGTGCGCTTCATTTGCGGCACTCAGGACGTGCATCGCCAGCTCGAGCGGCGCCTCGCCGAGTTCCTGGGCACAGAGGACGCGATCCTTTACGGCTCGTGCTTCGACGCGAACGGCGGGCTCTTCGAGACGCTACTGGGCGAGGAGGACGCTGTCGTGAGCGATGCGCTCAACCACGCCTCGATCATCGATGGCGTGCGCCTCTCCAAGGCCAGGCGCTACCGCTACGCCAACAACGACATGGCCGACCTCGAGGCGCAGCTCGCGCAGGCGAAGGCCGACGGCGCGCGCTACACGATGATCGCGACCGATGGCGTGTTCTCGATGGATGGCATCGTCGCGAACCTGAAAGCGATCTGCGACCTTGCCGTCTCGCACGGTGCCATGGTGATGGTGGACGACTCGCACGCGGTGGGATTCATGGGCGCGAAGGGGCGCGGGACGCCGGAGCATTGCGGCGTCATGGGGCGCGTCGACATCCTCACCGGCACGCTCGGCAAGGCGCTCGGCGGCGCGTCGGGCGGCTATACCGCGGGGCCTCGACAAGTGGTCGCGTGGCTTCGCAACCGCTCGCGCCCCTATCTCTTCTCCAACACGCTCATGCCCGTGATCGCGCACGCCTCGATCGAGGTGCTCGATCTCGTGCAGCACGGCGACGGCATGCGCGAGAAGTTGAGGCGCAACGCCGAGCAATTTCGGCGCGAGATGACGAAGCTCGGCTTCAATCTCGCCGGCGCGGGCCACCCGATCATCCCCGTCATGCTGGGCGACGCGTCCCTCGCGCAGGCGATGGCGACGAGGCTTCTCGCCGAGGGCATCTACGTCGTGGGTTTCTCCTTCCCCGTGGTGCCGAAGGGGCAGGCGCGCATCCGCACGCAGATGTCGGCGGCGCACCAGCCCGCGCACATCGATCGCGCGGTCGCCGCGTTCGCCAAGGTGGGCCGGGAGCTTGGGGTGATCCCGTGAAGTCGGCGAGTACACTTTCCTTATGCGCACATTAGCCAAGACGAAACGCGAGCCCGGCATCTGGATGGCCGAGGCGCCCAAGCCCGAGGTCGGCCCCAACGACGTGCTGATCCGCATCCGGAAGACGGCGATCTGCGGCACCGACATGCACATCTACAACTGGGACGCCTGGGCGCAGAAGACGATCCCGGTGCCGATGCATGTCGGCCACGAGTACGTGGGCACCGTGGAGGCAATCGGCAGCGAGGTGCGCGGGCTCGGCATCGGGCAGCGCGTCTCGGGCGAGGGGCACATCGTCTGCGGGCACTGCCGCAACTGCCGCGCCGGGCGGCGGCATCTCTGCCGCAACTCCGTGGGTGTCGGCGTGAATCGCCCGGGGGCGTTCGCCGATTACCTCGTGATCCCCGCGCAGAACGCGTTCCCGGTTCCCGACGACATTCCCGACGAGATTGCGGCCATCCTCGATCCGTTCGGCAACGCCGCGCACACCGCGCTCTCGTTCGACCTGGTGGGCGAGGATGTCCTCATCACCGGCGCGGGCCCGATCGGCATCATGGCGGCCGCGATCTGCCGCCACGTCGGCGCGCGCCATGTCGTGATCACCGACGTGAATCCGTACCGGCTCGAGCTCGCGAAGAAGATGGGCGCGCACCGCACCGTGAACGTGGCGAAGGAGAAGCTGCGCGACATCATGCCCGAGCTGAACATGGTCGAGGGGTTCGACGTGGGGCTCGAGATGTCGGGCGTGCCCTCGGCATTCCGCGACATGCTCGACGTGATGAATCACGGCGGCAAGGTCGCCATGCTCGGCATCCCGCCCTCGGAGACTGCGATCGACTGGACGAAGGTGATCTTCAAGGGCCTCACCATCAAGGGCATCTACGGCCGCGAGATGTTCGAGACCTGGTACAAGATGATCGCGCTGATCCAGGGCGGCCTCGACCTCAAGCCCATGATCACCCACCGCTTCGACGTCGCCGATTACCTCGAGGGCTTCAGGACGATGGGATCGGGAGAGTCCGGGAAGGTTGTCCTCACCTGGGCTTAGCCATTCGGCGCCATCGCCCGCACCACCGCCGCAGTGCGCGTCTCCACGCCCAGCTTCTCGTAGATGCGCTGCAGATGCTTGTGCACGGTGCGCGGGCTGATGCCTAGGATGTCGCCGATGTCGCGGTCGGTCTTGCCGCCGGCGAGCCAGTGGAGGACTTCGCGCTCGCGCGCGGTGAGCGGTACGTCCGCCAGGGCTTCGCGGGCGGGCGAGGGCACCCCCCAGGCGGCGCGCGCGCCTTCGATCTCGTCGCTCAGGCGATAGAGGTTGCCCAGGTGCGGCCGGATCGATTCCAGGCAAGCGCGGTCCCGGTCGCTGAAATCGCGGCCCGAGCGATTGAACACGAAGCTCACCAGCACGTTGCGGCGCACGTGGATCGGCACCGCCATGGCGTGGGCGACGCCGATCGGCCGGTAGTAGTCGTTGTAGAGGGGGGTGCGACGGAATTCCGCCGCGCTCACCAGGTCGCTGATGCGCCGGGTCACGGCGCCGGCGTTGCGGCCATGCTCGCGCACCAGCGGGTGCTCGTGGAAGTGGCGGTCGAAGGCATCGACCTGGGCGCTCGAGATGGCGCCCGAGACATCGCTCACCACGCGGCGGTGGCCGGTGTCGAGGTCGCAGACCGAGAGGGTGGTGATCTCGCTCGCCACCAGGCGGCGCACGCACGCGACCCCGTGGCGGGCGAATGCCCGGTCGCCCGCGGTGGCCTCGGCGATCGCGCCGAGGCAATCCAGGGTCGCTCGCAAGTCCGTGCTCCTCACTGCCTGCAGCATCGTCATCCCCTCCAGCAGCCTATTTACCAGTAGGTAAGTAACTTGTCAACCAGTAGGTAAGTTGGTATGTTGCGGGCATGGCCGCCGACACCTCCCAACGCATCCTCGACATCGCCGAGCGCCTGGTGCAGACGCGCGGCTTCAACGGCTTCAGCTACGCCGACGTGGCCCAGGCGCTGAAAGTCACCAAGGCGAGCCTGCACTATCACTTCCCCTCGAAGGCGGACCTGGGCGCGCGGCTGATCAAGCGCTACGAGCGCAAGTTCCTCACGGCGCTGGAAAGTATCGACGCGGAGAGCGGCGACGCGCGAGTGAAGCTTCGCCGTTACGCCGCGATCTATGAGGACGTGCTGCGCGACAACCGCATGTGCCTGTGCGGCATGCTCGCCGCGGAGTTCGGCACGCTGCCCAAGCCCATGCGCGAGGACATGCGCCATTTCTTCGACGAGAACGAGCGCTGGCTCGCCAAGGTGCTGCAGCAGGGCAAGCGCGACAAGGTGCTCAAGTTCGCGGGCTCGGTGCCCGAGGCGGCGCAGACGCTGATCGGCGCGTTGGAGGGCGCGATGATGATCGCGCGGTCGTACGGGGACGTCGGCCGCTTCACCGCGGCGAGCGAGCGCGTCCTCGCGGGCTTCGGCGCCTAGTACGCAATCCTGCCCATTTCGCGGCGCGCGGCCGCGAAGCAAGATGGCGGCTCCACAACCGAAAGGAGCAAGCCATGAACCGATCCAGCTCTGCCGCGGCCGCCCTCGCGCTCGCCACTGCCGCCATCTTCCCCGCGTACGCGGAAAACAACGCCCTCGACGGACGCAGCTTCCAGGGCGTCTTCCTGGAGCGCGGCAAGACTTCCGGCGACGCGGACACGCTCGTCTTCAAGGACGGGCGCTTCCGTTCGCTCGCGTGCGACCGCTACGGCTATTCGGACGCCCCCTACAAGACCGCTTCCGCCGGCGACTCGACGCGCTTCGAGGCGCAAACCGAGAGCGCGAAGTACGGGCGCCTCCTCTGGAAGGGCGAGGTGCGCGGCGGCAAGCTCGACGCCACCGCCGTCATGGTGCGCGACGGCAAGTCGAACGTCGAGAACTGGATCGTCGCGGCCGAGAAGAACTGAGGAGGCCGCCATGACCATCGCACACGAGCACGACCACGCACGCATCGCGCACGGCGCCCCCGCGGAGCTGAGGGACTTCGGCAAGCCCGACGAAGTGCGCGAGTTCCCGAAGGGCCGCGTCGAGCTGGTGAAGATCGGCGGCGCCACCATCGGCCGCGCGATCTTCGAGCCGGGCTGGCGCTGGGCCACGTCCGTGCAGCCGATCGCGAAAACCAAGAGCTGCGAAGCGCCGCACTTGCAGTACCACGTCTCCGGCGTCCTGCGCGTGCGCATGGACGATGGCCAGGAGCTCGACTGCAAGCCAGGCGACGTCTCGCTGCTGCCCTCGGGGCACGACGCCTGGGTGATCGGAGCCGAGCCCGCGGTGGTGGTCGATTTCCAGGGGATGATCGACTACGCCAGCGCGAAGGCGGGGTGAGCTTCAGAGTCGCGTGCGAGGCCCCAGGAGGCGGCCTGGGGTGCGATTCTTCCTCGATCAGAAGATCTGGCGCGTGACCGCCTTGCTTCCGCTCACTCCATCGACCGTGTAGTTGAGGGCGGCGTTGTTCGCGTCGGTGAAATTCACGCTGATCGTTCCCGCGATCGATGCCTGGACCTGGGTCGGATTGAAGGTTGGGCCGAATGCGGGACCGGTCGTGCGATAAAGCGGCCCCGAGCAGCTGGTACCGCTCATCAAGCAGGTCGACACCAGCCAGGTCGGCTTGCCGGCCGCGTCGTAGACATACCACGCGATGAAGGTGACGCCGTATTGTTGCGTCACGGCCATTCCCCAGCCCGACTCGCCCGGGTTCCACCAGATGTCGGTGTAATCGACGGCCGGCGGGTTGGTGCCGGCGCTGAGGGGCTCGCGCACCACCGCGACGGTGCGCGTCTGTCCTGCCGCGGTGTAGGTCATCGTTGCGTTGTTCGCATCGCGGAAGGCGATTTGCACGGTTCCCGCGCCGGTGGCGTGCACGAGGGACGGATCGAAGCCGCCGCCGAAGTAGTTGGGCCCCGACACTTCATAGAGCGTGCCGCTGCAGGTGCCGCTCGCGCCGGTCGCGCCCGCGCAGGTGGCGACGTACCACTTGGGCTTGCCCGCGCTGTCGTAGGTGTACCAGGCGGCGAACGTATTGGTGCCGCGCTGCGTGAAGTGGATTCCCCACCCGGATTCCGAGGCGTTGAACCACAGGCCCGTGAGCACGTCCGGCGTTTTCGGCGCCGCGGCCGCCGCGAGGTTCACCGCGCATTGCGAAGCGCCGGGAATATTGACCGCGCCCTGGTAGACGCCATTCGAGAGCATCGACGTCCCGCTTGACCCGTAGCCGACGAACATCGTCGCACCCGCGACATTCGGGGTGGCGACGTTGTTGAGGATCGTGACCGACTGGCCCTGCGAGCCGAGGACGTTGGTCGTGAAGGCCTGCATGGTCGACGCGGTGACGCCCCGAACCTGTCCGCTGGCGTCGACCTGCGCGAGCACGCACGGATTGGCCCCGTCGAGGAGGCGCACGGGAGTGCTGCCGCCGATCGGCGCGCGCTTGCCGCCCGCGACGATGCTCTGGGGCGCATACGCGAAGACGAAGACGCTCTGCGTCGTCCCGGCGTCCTGGGCGCGCGGCTGGATCTGTGCGCTGACGTTGGACGTGGTCGGCGTCACGTCGGCCGTGACGGTCATCGGAAACGTGGGCGGCGGGGCGACGCCGGTCGCGGTGAACGCGAACGCGGGGGCGCCCGGGCCCCCACCCGCGAGCGTACCCTGCGTGCCATCCCAGGTTCCCGTATATCCGAAGGTGTTGCCTGCGTGAAGCGTGTAGTTGCAGGGCGCGGGAGTCATGTTGAACGGGCTGCTGCTGTCCACCGACTGCATCCCCGTCCCGCTGAAGCTCCCCGGATGCGAGAGGTCGACGCCGTTCAGCGTCAACGTGCCGCTGAAGGTGAAATCGTTGGTGCAGTTCGAATCGCGCTCGGCGATCGTGAACACGCCGGTACAAACGGGCGTTCCGTAGCAGGTGAACGTCATCCGGAAGTAGGAGCCGGCGGTGTCCCCATTGATCGACGTCGCGGTGATGCCGACCGCGTTGCCGGCAAGCGCCGTGCATGGGACCGCGATCAACAAGATGGCGACGCGCGCGGCGAGGCGCGTCCGGAACGATGCCGCTTCTCGCGCGCGCGGGGTCTCGTGTTCCATCTCGCCTCCCGATCGTTGGCTGCCGGAGTCAGGTTACAGCAAGCACCCTTGAAGTGCGAGAATGCCGCGATGAAAACTCGCGCCCCGCTCGCGGCCCTCGCGGCCGTCATTCTCGCCGGCTGTCCCGCGATCAATCGTGAGGCGCCCGAACCCGACCTCGGTCCCCTTCGTCCCACAATCCTGCCGACCGGGCAGCAAGTTACGCCCACGCTGCCGCCAGCCTCGTCTTTCGACGACCTGAGGCCGGGCTTCGCGAAGTATCCCGACTTGGCCGTAGGCGGCGCGGTGACGCAAGCCTTGTCGCCCGATGGCGCGACGCTCGCCGTGCTGACGACCGGGTACAACCGCTGGACCGATCCCGGGACCGGCAAGCGCAACCCCGAGCTGCAGAGCGAGTACGTCTTCCTCTTCGACGTGAGCCAGGGACGTGCGCAGCAGAAGCAGGTGCTCAAGGTGCCGAATACGTGGGCGGGCATAACCTTTTCGCCCGACGGGCGCGCGCTCTACGTCTCGGGCGGCGTCGACGATTCGGTCCACACCTTCGCGCGGGAGGCCGGACGATGGAGCGAATCGCCCGCGGCGCCCATCGCGCTCGGGCACCGCGCGGGGTTGGGTCCCGCGGTGAAGCCGGTCGCCGCGGGGATCGCCGTCACCGCCGACTCACGCACGCTCGTCGTCGCCAACATGTACAACGACTCGATCTCGATCGCCGATGCGGGCCGCCGCGAGGTCGTCGCCGAGATCGACCTTCGCCCCGGCAAGGGCGGTGGCGCGAGCGGCGAGGCCGGGGGCAACTATCCCTACTGGGTCGTGGTCCGCGGCAACGACACGGCCTACGTCTCGAGCGTGCGCGATCGCGAGGTCGTCGTCGTCGACCTCGCCGCGCGCCGCGTCGCTTCTCGGATCAAGCTCGCTGGCAATCCCAACAAGATGATCCTCGACCAATCCGGCGCACGGCTTTTCGTCGCGATGGACAACGCCGATGCGGTGGCGATCGTGCGCACTCGCACCAACACCGTCGCCGCATCCGTGAGCACCGTGGCGCCCTCGGGCGTGCTCACCAACGCGGCGGCCTATGGCGGCGCGGCGCCGAACAGCCTCGCCCTTTCGAGCGACGAGCGCACGCTCTACATCACCAACGGCGGGACCAACTCCATCGCGGTGATCGACCTCGCGCGCGCGATCCCCCGCAACGTGGGCCTCATTCCCACCGGCTGGTATCCGCAGCACGTCGCCTACGCCCCGCACGGCGACGGCATGCTCTACGTGGTGAACAGCAAGAGCGTTCCGGGGCCCAACCCCGGCAACTGCTCATCCAATAATTGCGCGACGAGCATCGTGAAGAAAGAGGTCAACCAGTACGTGCTGCAGCTCTCGCGCGCGGGGTTCCAGGCGATGCCGGTGCCCGGCGGGCGCGGCGTCCTCGAGAAGCTCACGCGCCAGGTGGTGGCCAACAACACGTTCAATTTCGAGCCCGGCTCGGCCGAAGCGCGCTCGATGGCGTTCCTGCGCGAGCGCATCAAGCACGTGATCTACATCATTCGCGAGAACCGCACCTACGACCAGGTCCTCGGCGACCTCGGCCGCGGCAACGGCGACCCGGCGCTCGCGGAGTTCGGCGAGCGCGTCACGCCCAACCAGCACGCGCTCGCGCGCATGCTCGTGACCCTCGACAACTTCTACGACCCCGCGGAGGTGAGCGGCAACGGCTGGCCGTGGAGCACCTCCGGGCGCGAGTCCGATTTCGGCGTGAAGATGCTGCCGCCGGCCTACGCTGGCCGCGGCGGCAGCTACGAATGGGAGGGCGAGAATCGCGGCGTCCCGATGGGCGTGGTCGGCAAGGCGGCGCGCAAGGAGGCGAACGCGAAGACGCCGGACGACGACGACTTCCTGCCGGGCACCGGCAACGTCGCCGCGCCCGATGGCCCGGGCGGCGAGCGCCAGCAGGGCTACCTGTGGAGCTCGGTGCTGCGCGCGGGGAAGAGCGTGCGCAACTACGGCTTCTTCGTGACCAACCTCCCGAAGCGCGAGCGCGATGCGTTCAAGAAGGGGGTTCGCCAGGCGGTGGCCGCGGATCCGGAGCTCATCGGCCGCACGGACGAGTATTTTCGCGGCTACGACCAGTCGGTGCCCGACCCCTGGCGATACGCCGAGTGGGAGCGCGAGTTCAGGCAGTTCGAGGCGAACGGGAATCTCCCGGCGCTGAGCCTGGTGCGCTTCGGCGGCGACCACACCGGCGATTTCGCGAAGGCGCTCGACGGCGTCAATACGCCGGAGCTCCAGGTGGCCGCCAACGACTACGCGATCGGGCAATTGGTGGAAGCCGTGGCGAAGAGCCGCTACGCGAAGGACACTCTCATCTTCGTGGTCGAGGACGATTGCCAGGATGGGCCCGATCACGTCGACGAGCATCGCAGCATCGCGTTCGTCGCCGGTCCCTACGTGAAGCGCGGCGCGGTCGTGAGCACGCGCTACTCGACGGTGAACATGCTGCGCACGATGGAGGACGTCCTCGGCATCGATCACGTGAGCCTCTATACCGCCACGCAGGGGCCGATGGCGGACGTGTTCGACCCGTCGGCCGAACGCTGGGACTACAGCGTGATCGTGCCGGACCTCTTGCGCGGCACGCGATTGCCGCTTCCAGCGTCGAACGCCGCCCTCTTGCAGAAGCCCACGCGCGAGGCGAGCTGGTGGATCGAGCGCACGCGCGGCATGGATTTCAGCAAGGAGGACCGGGTCGACGCCAACGCCTACAACCGCGTGCTGTGGCTGGGCCTCATGGGCGAGCGGCCCTATCCGGGAAAGCGCGCGCGGAAGTAGGCAGGCGCGCCTCCCGCGTCGAAAGGCGCCAAAGCGAGGTCACCTCCGCTTTCCTGGCTCGATGCAACGGGTCGGCCTCGTCGGAAACCCGCGGATGCCGCGGACGCACGTCGATCCGATCGATCACGTTCATCCCCGTCCCTTCGATCCAGGCGAGCAGCTCTTCGCGCGATCGCAGCCCGAGGTGCTCCGCGAGATCCGAGAGGACGAGCCAGCCTTCGCCGCCGGGCGCGAGGTGCTCAGCGAGCCCGCGCAGGAATCCGCGCAGCATGCGGCTGCCGGGATCGTAGATGCCGTGCTCGAGCGGCGAGCTGGGTCGCGCGGGAACCCAGGGCGGATTGCACACCACCAGCGCGGCGCGGCCCTCGGGGAAGAGGTCGGCCTCGACCACACGCACTTGCTGCGCGAGGCCGAGGCGCTCGACGTTCTCGCGTACGCAGGCGAGGGCGCGCGCATCCTGGTCGGTCGCGATCACCTGCTGGACGCCGCGGCGCGCGAGGGCGATCGCCAGCACCCCGGTGCCGGTGCCGACGTCGAAGGCGAGCGACGACGCTCCGAGCGCAGCCGGGAGAGGTGCCTGCGCGACGAGATCGACGTATTCGCTGCGAATCGGCGTGAACACGCCGTAGTGGGGATGGATCCGCACGCCGATCGCGGGGAGGTCGATTCCCTTGCGGCGCCACTCGTGCGCGCCCATCACGCCCAGCAATTCGCGCAGCGAGACCACCGAATCGTCGCCGCCCGGGCCGTATGCCTCGATGCAGGCTTCGTGGATATCGGGCGCGCGACGCAAGGCAACGGCGTAGTGCGCATCGAGTGGAACCAGGATCATGCCGAGCGTACGCGCGCGTTGCGCGCGGGCCTGGCGCTCGAGGCCGAAGGCCTCCATCGGCGCCTTCGGCGCGGAAGATCCTGCCACGGGAGTCTTCGGCTTGCGCGGCTCACGGTCGGCGCGGTTCCCGATCGCCGTCAGCGTCTGCCGCGCATTCTGGAAATCCCCGCGCCACAGGAGCCCCACGCCCTGGCATGCGAGCCCGTACGCGTCGTCGGCCTTGATCTGGTCGTCCGCGATCACGACCTTGTTCGGAGGCGCCGCCCCGCGTTCCGAGCGCCAGCGTGCCGAGCGGGTCTCGCCGTCCTCACTCCACTGGATGACCGGCGCCTCCTTCACTACAGCTCGGTGTATTTCTTCGCGTTGCCGCGCGCCTTGTCCGCGGGATATTTGCGCTCGTTCTCGCCGAGCTTGCGCTGCGCCTCCGCCAGGGGATCGACGCCGACTTTGTCGGCGATGCGAATGAGGTAGAGGAGCACGTCCGCAATCTCGTCCGCCGCCGCGGCCTTCGCCTGCGCAGTGAGGGTGCGGCTCTCCTCTTCGGTGAGCCATTGAAAGACTTCGAGCAGCTCGCCCGCCTCGGCCGACAGCGCCATCGCGAGGTTCTTCGGCGAATGGAACGGGTCCCAGTCGCGCGCCGCCGCAAATTCGCGCAGCTGCGCGCGCAAGCCTTCGAGATCCGTCATCGCCGCCCCCTCAGAACTTCTCGCCCTTGCGAAGGTAGCGCCACTGGCCCAACGGCAATGGGCCCAGGGGCACGCCGCCGCTCCTCACGCGCTTCAAGCCCGTCACGGTGAGGCCCACCATCTCGCACATGCGGCGGATCTGGCGCTTGCGGCCCTCGCGAAGCGCGAAGCGCAGCTGGTTCTCGTTGGCCCACGACACTTGCGCGGGCTTCAACTTCACCCCATCCAGCTCGATGCCGTGGCGCAGCAGCTTCATGCCCTCGTCGGTGAGCGTCCCCTCGACGCGCACCAGGTATTCCTTCTCGACCTCGGAGTCGGCGCCGATCAGCCGCTTCGCGACGCGGCCGTCCTGCGTGAACACGATGAGCCCGGTGGAGTCGATGTCCAGGCGCCCCGCCGGGGCGAGGCCGCGCAGGTGGCTGTGCACGAATTTCGTCGTCGAAGGATCCTCGGCCCAGCGGTTCTCCGGCTTGATGAGGACCATGGCGGGCTCGTGGCCATCCTCGGGCTGGCCGGAGACGTAGCCCACGGGCTTGTTCAAGAGGATCGTCACCTGCTCGCTCTGGTGGCGCGTGGCCGCCGCGTCGACCTCGATCCGCGCCTCGCGAGGAACGCGCACGCCCAGTGTGTTCGCCACCGTGCCGTCGACCTTGACCCAACCGTTTTCGATCCACTCGTCGGCTTCACGCCGCGAGCACAGCCCCAGCTCGCTCATGCGTTTCGAAAGGCGGGGATCCTCGGGATTCTCGTGCGCGGGGGAGGGCGTGGTGACCGGGCGCGGGGCCCTTCGCGCCTCGGGCCGCGGGGACGCTTTCGGGCGCGGGGATGGCCGGAATGCTTTCGGCCGTGGCGATGGCGGCGATGCCTTCGGCTGCGGCGATGGCGGCGAGGGTTTCGGCTGCGGAGCAGCTTCCGCGGGCGGAGCCGAGCGCCGGCGTGCGCTCTGCGCCTCGCGCGCTCGAGTGGTGGCCGCACCCGCGGGTGCGGTGCGCTCTTTCGGCTTGGGAAGCTTCAGCGTTCGAGACATGCCTACAGCTCCATCGACGATCACGGAATCCAGGTGCGGGCAGGTTTCGGCCATGGCGCTCTTCGCCGGTCAGGATACCCGAAGCACGCCGGCGCTCGGACGAGGACGACCGCAAGCTCATGCGCGCGACGCTGGCCTTCGTGCCAGGCGGCCGCGCACGAGGAGGCTTACCGCGATGGGAACGGTCGTGAGGGCGCCGATCGCGAGCAGCGTCCATCCAACGTTCCTGCGCCTCTCCGGCTCGATGAAGTCTGCCAGCAGGAGCCCGATGCCCGCTCCCGCCATGCCGCGCGTTGCCGCGACGAAAGCCAGCTCGTGAAGGGGTAGGTCGACGCGCATGGTTCACCTCCGTTTTCGGCGTTCGGAACCGGTAAGACTCGCCGCGGCATCGGGTCGTTCCTCGATCCTGCAGATTCCCCCATTCCGGCCCGGACGTAGAATGCGGTTCGCAAAGAGAGGACACCATGAGACTGCAGCGCATCGCCTTCGCATTCCTGGCCGCGACGTTCGTGCATTTGTCCGTGGCGGCGGACCCGGTGATCGCCATCGTGGGAGCGAATATCGTGAGGCCGGACCGCGAGCCGGCCGCGGCGCTTGCGCGCGACCAGACCCTCATCATTTCGGGATCGCACATTGAGGCGATCGGCCCCGCCGGCTCGACCGCCATTCCCAAGGGCGCGAAGGTCATCGACGCGAAGGGCAAGTGGGTGATTCCCGGCCTCGTCGACTCGCACGTGCACTTCTTCCAGTCGGGCAACCTCTACACGCGTCCCGACGCGGCGGACTTCAACGCGTACGTGCCGTACGCGAAGGAGGTCGCGCGCAACAAGGCGCGCCTGCCGGCCACGTTCAAGGTGTGGCTCGCGAGCGGCGTGACCAGCGTCGTCGACATCGGCGGCCCGTTCTGGAACTTCGACGTGCGCGATGCCGCCGCGACGAGCCCAGCGGCGCCGCGCGTGGCGATCGCGGGCCCGCTCATCTCGATGGTCGACCGCGTGAAGCTGGACCTCGGAGATCCGCCGATCATCAAGGTCGCGTCGCCCGAGGAGTCGCGCGCGCTGGTGCAGCGCGAGCTGGTGAGGAAGCCCGACTTCATCAAGGTGTGGTTCATCAACCGCATCGGCGACGACCTCGCCGCGCAGGAGGCGATCGTGAAAGCCGCGGGCGATGCGGCCCACGCCGCCAACGTACGGCTCGCCGTCCACGCCACCGAGCTCGTCACGGCCAAGGCGGCGCTACGCGCCGGCGCCGATTTCCTCGTGCACTCGGTCGAGGACAGGGCGATCGACGACGAATTCGTGGCGCTCATGAAGAAGAACGACGCGGTCTACTGCCCGACGCTCTTCGTGACGATGGGATACATGTATGCGCTCTCCGGCACGTGGCGACCCACGGAGGAAGAGAAGCGCCTCGCCGATCCGCGCATCCTCGCGGCGATGGGCGACCTCGCGAAAATGCCGAAGGAAGCGATTCCGGAGCGCGTGGCCCTGATGATGAGTAACCCGCCGCAGGTCAAGCCCTCGCAGGTCGCGCTCGACAACCTGCGCAAGGTCTGGGACGCGGGCATCACCGTCGCCATGGGAACCGATGCCGGCAACATCGGCACGCTGCATGGGCCCTCGGTTTTTCGCGAGATGGAGCTCATGACGCGCGCGGGCCTTACGCCGTTGCAGGTGCTGCGATCCGCGACGTGGAATGGCGCGCGGGTGATGGGTCTGGATCGCGCCGGGGGCGCCATCGAGGCGCACCGCCTCGCCGACCTCGTGATCCTCGATGCCGATCCCCTGCAGAGCGTCGCGAACCTGTCCCGCATCCACCGCGTGATCAAGGGTGGGGCGGTGTTCGATCCCGCGGAGCTGATGAAGGCGGTGCGCGCCTCGCCGTAACCGACGCTTGTAGCTCGTCGCGCATGCTGGCTTCTCAGTAGTTCTTGTAGAAGCGCGACAGCGCGGCGTTGAAAGCCCCGGATTGCTCGAGGTTCGAGAGGTGCCCCGCGTCGGCAATGACGACGAGCTCGGAATTCGGCAGATGGCGATCGAGCGTTTCTGCCATGGCGGGCGGCATCGCGATGTCGTCCGCGCCCACCATCACCATGCATGGAACGGTGATCTCCTTCAGTCGATCGGTGACGTCGATGGTGGGAATCGCCGCCGAGCAGCCAATGTATCCGTCGGCGGGCGTGTGGCGGATCCAGTGGGCGACCTTCTTCATGAGCTCCGGGCTCTTCGCGCGGAACGAATCCTTGAACCAGCGCTTGAGGGTCGGCTCCACCATCGCTTCCATTCCCCCGGCGCGAACCTTGGCGACGCGGTCATTGAAGGCGGCGATGCCCTCGTCGGAGAGCTTGCTCGACGTGTCCGCCAACACGATCGTCTCGAAGATGCCGGGATACTTCAGCGCCGCCGCCAATCCGAACACGCCGCCCATCGAGAGGCCGATCCAGTGGGATTTCTCGATCCCGAGGTGGTCGAAGAGTGCTTTCACGTCGTCGGCGATCATGTCGAGCGTGTACGCGATCGCGGCCGCCGACGTCTCGCCGTGGCCGCGCACGTCGTAGGCGAGCACCGTGAAGTATTTCGAGAGGCGCTTCACTTCCTCGTCCCACATCTCGAGCCGGCACGCGAGCGAGTGTGAGAGCGTCACCCACGGCCCGCTGCCGGTCACCGTGTAGCGGACGTCGATTCCATTCACGTGGGCGAAAGGCATGGAAGCTTCCGGCGGAAAGGGCCCCATTATGCGCAAACGCGGCCATGCCCGCCGGTTGCTATGATCGCGGATAACCCACGGAGAAGCCCATGACGATCTCGATGCACCAGGCCGGCATTCCCACCATCATCCGCGCGCTCAGCAACCTGGCGGAGATCCTCGAGAAGGGCGAGCAGCACGCCGCCGCGAAGAAGATCGATCCCGCAGTGCTCCTGAATGGCCGCCTCTATCCCGACATGTTCCCGCTCTCGAAGCAGGTGCAGATCGCCTCCGACATCTCCAAGGGCGGCTGCGCGCGCCTCGCCCAGGTGGAGGCGCCGGCTTATGAGGACAACGAGACCACGTTCGCCGAGCTCATCCAGCGCGTGAAGAAGACCATCGCCTACCTCGAGACGCTCAAGGCCGGGCAAGTCGACGGTTCCGAGGACCGCACCGTCACGTGGCAGACGCGCTCCGCCACCAAGTCGATGCAGGGCCAGCCCTACCTGTTGAACCACGTGCTGCCCAACGTCTTCTTCCACGTGACGACGGCGTACAACATCCTGCGGCACAACGGCGTCGAGCTCGGCAAGCAGGACTTCCTCGGCCGCAACTGACCCAAAAACCCGTTTTGGGTTCGGGTAGTCCGTTTGCACTATCTCCCGCCACATTGAGTCACAAACCCGCTTCGTAGACTTGACCTCATTCGAGTCGGGGAGCGGGGAATGGGCAGGGGGAAATTCATCGGTTGGCTGGCTGCGGGAGCGATCGCGGCGTCGGGCATCGGCGCGGCGGGCGCGCGCGAGGCGCCGGGCTGGACCCTCGTGGACCTGGGCACGCTCGGCGGGCCAGGTAGCTATGGCGCGGCGGTGAGCGACAGTGGAGTCGTCGTTGGTTGCTCCGACGTGGCCGCGGGCGGCATCCATGCATTCATCTACCACGACGGCGCGATGCACGACCTCGAGCCGGCGTCGGTTGGCAACAGCTGTGCGCTCGCTGTCAACAACGCCGGCATCGCCGCGGGTCGCTCGTCGACGGGCGAGCTCGTCACGTGGAGCGGCTCGGCGATCACCCAGCTCGGCGTGCACGGCAACGTCGGCGGCATCAACGATGCGGGCGTCGTAGTGGGCTCGTTCACGGGCGGCACATCAACTCGCGCTTTCATGTTCGCGAACGGCGCGCTCGTCGCGCTCGCGGGCGACGGAAGCACCGCGACGGCGATCAACGCACGCGGCGACATCGTCGGCACGGACAATGGCAGCGCGTACCTCTGCCGCGCCGGAGCGATGGTGTCGCTCGGAACGCTCGGCGGCAATCGCAGCGACGCCAAGGGCGTGAACATCCACGCGCAAGTGGTCGGCCTCTCGACGGATGCCAACGGCCAGCCGCTCTCCTTCCTCTACGACGGCGCGATGCGCGCCCTCCCGGTGCCCGGCAATTCGAGCGCCGTCGCGATCAATGGCGCCGGCCAGATCGTGGGAAGCGCCGAGGGCACCTACGGCTATCTCATCGACGCGGGCAACTATTCGCGCCTCGACACCCTGCCTTCCGTCGCGGCCAAGTCCTGGCGCCACCTCGAGCCCACGGGCATCAACGATCGCGGCTGGATCGTCGGAACAGGCACGAATGCGGAAGGCAACCTGCACGCATTCCTGCTCGTCCCCGGCAACCCGCCGATCGCGGTTGCCTACTTCGCGCGCATGCGCGACGAGGGCGGCAGCGCGCGCTGAGCCCTGCCGCGCCCGCGGAAATGCATTCGCGGATAGGATCGGCGCCATGGACAGTCCCATGGCGCGCTTCACGCCCCCCCACGTGGCCCCCGCCACGGCGCCCCTCAGCCGCGTCGCGTTCGTCGCCGCCTTCGTGCGCAATCCCCTCGCAGTCCTGCCCCGCGCGGTCTACGAGGAGGACTTCGTTCCCTTCGGCGGCACGACGATGCCGCGCGTCTGGATCACCGCGCCGTCCCTCATCAAGGCGGTCCTCCTCGACGAGCGCGACAAGTTTCGCAAGCTCACCCAGATCCGCCTCCTTGGCCCATTGCTCGGCAAGGGAATCCTCACCAGCGAGGGCGCCGACTGGAAGTGGCAGCGCCAGGCCGCGGCGCCGATGTTCCGTCCTCAGGAGCTCGCGGGGTTCGTGCCGGTGTTCGTGCGCGCCGCGGAAGATACGCTCGCGAAATGGCGCCGCGCTCCGCACGATGCCGTGCACCTAGTCGACCAGGACATGACGCGCACCACTTTCGACGTGATCTCGGCCACGATCCTGCCATCGGCGGACGAGGCCTTCATGCTCGCGTTCGAGCGCTCCATCGCCCTGCTGCAGCGATCGGGCGGTTGGGACATGCTCTATGCGTCGATGAAGCTGCCGCCCTGGCTGCCGCGTCCCGGAATTCTCTCCGCGCGCCGCGCGGTGGCGACGCCGAGCGCGGCGGTCGCGAGCCTGGTTCGCGAGCAGCGCGACAGGCGCGCGGGCGACTTCGAGCCCGACGACCTGCTGCGACGCCTCATCGCGGCGCGCGATCCGGAAACGGGGCGTTCGATGGACGATGCGCAGCTCGTCGACAACCTACTCACCTTCTATCTCGCGGGGCACGACACCACGGCGAAGGCGCTCGCGTGGACGCTCTACCTGGTGGCGCGCTCGCCCTCGTGGGCGGCGCTCCTCGAGGAGGAGATCGAGCGCGTGACCGGCGGTGCCGCGATTGGTGCCGCGCACGTGGACAAGCTCGTCCTCGTGCAGCAGGTGCTCAAGGAATCGATGCGCCTCTATCCTCCGGTGCCGATGATGAGCCGCCAGGCGGTGGCCGATGCGCGGATCGACGGCCACGCCATCCGAGCGGGGACATCGATCCTCATGCCAATCTACGCGATCCACCGGCACGCGCGGCGCTGGGAGCACGCCAACCAATTCGATCCCGGCCGTTTCGCGCCTGCGCGGGAAGGAGCGATCCCGCGCTACCAGTACATGCCGTTCGGCGCCGGCCCGCGGATCTGCATCGGCATGTCGTTCGCGATGATCGAGGCCACCGCGATCCTAGCCACCTTGCTGCGCGGTGCGCGCTTCGATCCCGTCGAGGGCCTCGAGCCACTTCCGGTCGCGCGCGTGACACTCATCGCGAAGGACGGGATCGCGTTGAAGGTTACTTGCCGCTCGCCTTCCTGATCATCGCCTGCACCTGGGGCTTGCCGGCGTAGCCCTGCGCGTACATCTTCGCCTTCTCCGCCGGCAGGCGATAACCCGCCGCGATGATCTCTTCCAGGCCGTCGTGGCCGTGGAAGAGTCCCATCTCGAAGGGCGTGAGCCCCATCTTGTTCTTCGCGTCGACCTTCGCGCCCGCCTTGATCAGCATGCGCGTCACTTCGCGGTCGCAACCGTGGCTCGCCGCTTCCATGAGCGCGGTGTTGCCGTTCGCATCCGAGGCGTTGGGATCGGCGCCGCGTTCGAGGAGGAGCTTCACCGCCGCCTTGGTCTCGGCCTTCGTGGGGCGCTCGGCGGGCTGGCACGCCTGGCTCGCGAAGAGCATCGCGCGGATCGGCGGGCCCATCTCGACCACGGATTTCGTGGGCGACATGCCTGCGTCGAGGAACGCGCGCACGAGCTCGACATCGACTTGGGAGAGCGCGCGGAAGAACGACGACTCCTCGAAGGTGACCTTGCGCGCTCGCAGCACCGCCATGCCGCCGGATTCGGATCCGCCCGTCGAGGGCGCGGCCGCGGCGACCTGGGTCTTCGGCGACGCAGCCACCGCAGCGCCGCTTGCACCGAGCTTCGCGAGCGCGCTCTTCGCCTCGGAGCGCACGTCGGCGTCGGCATCGCCTTCCATCGCCGCGGCGAGCATCGGCAGGCCGGCTTGCGCCACGCGCGCCTTCGTCGCAGCGGGTACGGCCTGGTTTCGGTCGCCCATCTCGCCGATGGCGCGCGCGGCGCTGCGCCGCACGCTCGCATCGGAATCGCCGAGGGCCGCGACCACCTTGTCGATCTCGTCGGCGGCAAGGCCCGCGCCTCTGCCCAGGGCCCACAACGCCTCGTTGCGCACCGACACGTCGGGATCGCGCAGCATCGCGCTCGCGCGCGGCGCCCATACGCTCACCTCTTTCTCCTTCGTGAGCGGCCGCAGCGAACCCAACGCGGCGTGGCGAACTTTCGGATCGGGCGAGTCGAGGAACTCGAGCACGAAGGCCGTGTATCCGTCGGGACGCGGCTCGAAGGCCCTCAAGGTCTCGAGCAGGATCGGCTGGCCGGCCTTCACGCTGCGCGCGCCTTCCATGAGGGGTGCCACGAGCGAGC
The DNA here is from genome assembly GCA_040006115.1 of Usitatibacter sp. Taxonomy (GTDB): domain Bacteria; phylum Pseudomonadota; class Gammaproteobacteria; order Burkholderiales; family Usitatibacteraceae; genus Usitatibacter. Next base: position 3,795 of record JBDTXQ010000001.1, on the reverse strand, counting down.
GGTCCTGCGTCTTCGCGATCTTCTTCAACGCCTCCTGCGCGAGCTCGATGTTGTGGCGGGTGAAGTTGCCGCTCGCGAGCGAGGAGCGTTCGAGGTACGCGATCATCGGCTCCACCAGTGCCGCGGCAGGCTCGCGGCCGACCAGGTTGCGCGAGACGAGGAAGCGCGAGCTGAGCGATGCGTCGGGGGAATCGAACACGCGCTTGCGCGCGCCGGCGAGCGCGTCCTCCTTCATGCCGAGCGAGGCGAGCGCGCCGGCGGCTTGCGCGACCACGTTGGGATCGGCATCGTCGAGCGCGGCGATGAGCTGGGTCCGCGCGGGTTCCGACGCCTTCTCCGACTTCCACAGCCCGCTGGCCGCGGCCTGCCTCACCCGCGCGTCGCGATCGGCGAGCGCGGCGCCGAGCGCCGCGATGGCCTCGGGAGTCTTCCTTCCGCCCAGCCACTCGGCGGCGGCGGCACGCTCCTTTGGATCGCGGCCGTTCGCGACCGCCTCGAGCTTTTCCTTCACCCATTGGGCCTCGATCTTGTCGGGGTCGGTCTCGATCCCGAAGATGGCGAGGGCCGGCTGCACGGCGAGCGCCGCGAGGAGGATCAGGATGCGGGACACGGCCTTCTCCCGGAAAAGTGCTAGTGCGGCCAGAGCCAGGCGAACGTGCACGCGGTAATCGCCGCGTAGATCGCCCCGTCGACGACGTCCTTGGCGACGCTTCCCCAGGGCTTCCCCATCCAGATCCCCATCTGCACGCTGCCGCCCGCGTACGCGAGGAACGCGAGCACGCTCACGACGCGGCAGACCTGCAGGAAGTTGGACTGGGGCCCGAGGGTCTTCTCCGCGACGTAGGCGGCGAGCGCGCCGATCGCGAGCGTGTACACGAACCACATGCCGAGCGCGCCGCCCATCTTCGGGGGGCCGACGGGTCGCAGCGTGACCATGCCGACCGGGCCCTCGTCGAACTTGCGCGCGAAGTCCGGGTTTTTCATGTCCTTCATGTCGGTGCAATGGGGAATCACGTACTGGCCCGGCGCCGCGTGCCCCGCTCGAATGACGGCGCGCACATCGTCCTCGTTGGCGAGCTTGCGGTAGTCCGCGTTGTGCCACTTGAAGACCATGTGGATGAGGCTGCTGGCGACGAACACCAGGACCGCGGACACGACGATGGGGATCCAGAGCTCGGTGATGAATGTCATTTGCGGGTCTCCTCTACCTTTATATTTGTGCGCATACAATAAACCTGCCCCATGAAACGCGTCGGCGCGGTCGAGCGAGCAGGTCAGATGAGCACGTTCACCAGCGCGTTGCCGATGCCCACCAGCGCCGAGCCGGAGATCAACCCCGCGCAGATCGACTCGTAGCCCTCCACCCAGACGGTGTGCCCACGCGTGCCGGGCTCCCGATAACGCCGCCCCTGCCACCAGAACATCATTGCGCCGATCCACATGCCGAAGGTCGCTTCCGGCGGCAGCACGACACCCAGGCCAATCGCGACTGCCGAGAGCGGAAAGCGGCCCTTGGTCGCGATCTTGGCGAGCTCGATCGCCACGGCGCATACCGCCGCCACGATCATCGAGACGATCGCCGAGTAGGGAAGCGCGCTGAAGCCCTTGGCGATGAGCTCGGCCACGCCTTTCCACTGCAGCGCCGCCGGCATGCCGAACTGGTCGGAGATGATGGTCGCGGTCGAGCGCACGCCGTTCGCGTCGGCAGGCAGGAAGAGCAGGTAGAAGAGCGGCACGCAGCAAATCGCGCCCGCGAAGATGCCGATCACGTGGCCGACGGCCTGCTGGCGCGGCTTCGCGCCGAGCATGTAGCCGGGCTTGATGTCGGAGAGGAGGTTCGACGCGTTGGCGGCGATCTCGCCCGTCATGCCCGCGGGAATGAGGTTGCTCGCGGGGTTGGTGCGGTCGATCGCGCCCATGGTGAACTGCGTGATCTTGCTCAACGGCCCGGTCGGCGTCCACGAGGTGAGCGCCATGGAATTGGCGCAGATCACGGAGAGCACGAAGATCAACGGCAGCGAGATGAAGGCGAGGAACCACGGCACGCCGAAGAAGGCGTGGCTCACCCACGCGCCGGCCACGCTCATAACGGGGATGCCGATCACGGAGATCCAGATCGGGAACTCGATGTGGGCGAGCACATCCTCGCCCTGCGCTTTCTTGCCGGTGATCCCCTTGAAGGCGCTCACGATGAGCTTCGGACGCGCGAGGAGGCTCACCAGCGAGCCCACCACCATCATCGTCACCCCCCACCACAGCGACCACTGGTTCACGATCTCCGAGCGTGAGATCGGCACCACGTTGCCGGTGGGCCCGATGCGCGCCACGATGTCGCCGTGCTCGATCATGATCGGCGCCAGCACCACGAAGTTGATGCCCATGCCGAGCAGGCAGCTTGTCGCCACCGCGACGCCCATGAGGCCGCCGATGCCCCACATGGCGAGGTCGAGCGTGAGGCGCAAGCCGAGCTGGCGGATGTCGGTGCCGAGGATCCGCGGGACGTACGTCGACGCTGCGTAGTAGTAGCTGTCGAGCCGCTCGTGGAAATTCCACGGCTCCTTCATACCGGCCCACTCGTGCATTCGCAGGATCTTGAACTGCAGGAGCTTCATCCATCCGTCGCTGGTGATGAGCTGGTAGGCGCCCGCGATGCCGGCGGTCACGCCCAGCAACCGCGCCTTGGCCATGCCCGCCGCGGCGGCGCCCGTGTAGAGCGCGTCGAGCACGACGCCCGCCGCGCGTCCTTCGGGAAACGGCAGCTGCTCCTCGTTGATGAAGCGCCGCTTGAGCGGAAATGCGAGCAGCACCCCGATGAGCGAGCACACCACCATCCACGCGATCATGTGCAGCGCCGGGATCACCGTGTTGGTGACCAGCATGTACGCCGCAAGCGCCGAGATGAGCGGCGAGACCATGTAGCCCGCGGCGGTCGCGATCGACTGCGTGCAGTTGTTCTCGAGGATGGTGAAGTCCTGCGCGATGCCGGCCTTGCTCAGGCCCCGGTAGGCGGCGAAGGCGAGGATCACCGAGGTGAGGCCGACGCCGATGGTGATGCCGGTCTTGCCCGCGATGTAGAGCGCGGTCGCCGCGAGCACGCCGCCGAGGAGGAAGCCGGTGGCCGCGGAGCGCGCCGTGAGCTGCGGCATGTCGCCGCGATAGATGTTCTCCAGCCACCAGCGATCCTTCTGCTCCCGCGTCCAGTCGCGGACCTGCTCCTCGCTCAGTTGTTGGATCGCCATGGCGGCCCCTTCGATTGCGGTGCGGCATCGTAGCACCGGGCCGGGCCTAGTATGCTTCGCTTTCCACCGGGAGGCGTGGCAGCCGATCCCGCGGCGAATCCTGCGAGGCCCCGATGACCAGCTTCGAAGTGAACGGCAAGGCGGCGCGCGTCGACGCGGAGCCCGATACCCCGCTCCTCTACGTCCTGCGCGAGGACCTGCGGCTGAACGCGGCGAAGTTCGGCTGCGGCCTGGGCCAGTGCGGCGCGTGCACTGTGCTGGTGGACGGCGCGCCCGTCTTCTCGTGCCTCACCCCGGTCGCGGCGGTCGAGGGCAAGAAGGTGACCACGGTGGAAGGCCTCGGCACCATCGACAATCCGGGCGCGCTGCAGAAGGCGTTCATCGAGGAGCAGGCCGTGCAGTGCGGCTACTGCATCCCGGGGATGATGATGCGCGCCGCCGGGTTGCTGAAGAAGACGCCGAACCCCAGTGACACGCAGATCCGCGACGCGATGCTTCCCAACCTGTGCCGCTGCGGCACCCACATGCGCATCCTGCGCGCGGTGCGCCGCGCCGC